>NZ_JBFUGW010000133.1:0-17916 GCF_056402735.1 Rhizobacter sp. P3_C12 | reverse complement strand
GCTGTGGGTGCTGCACCTGGCCTATGCGTGGATCCCGATCGGCCTGGCCTTGCTCGCCGCAGCGCTGGCGTTCGGCAGCGCCGTCTCGCCGGCCCTCCACGCGCTGGCGGTCGGCGCCACCGGCGGCCTGGTGATCGGCATGATCACCCGCACCGCGCGCGGCCACACCGGCCGGCCGCTGGAGCCGACGCGGCGCGAGGCCGTCGCCTATGCACTGGTGATGCTGGCAGCCGTGCTGCGCGTCGGCGTGCCGCTGCTGTGGCCCGCCGCCTGGGGGCCGGCGCTGCTGCTCGCCGGCACCGCCTGGATCGCCGCCTTCACGCTTTACCTCAGCCTGTACCTGCCCTGGCTGTGCTCACCGCGCGTCGACGGGCAGGACGGCTGAATGGGCCGCCATCCTGCGCTGCTGGCGATGGACGAGGGCGGCACAATGCCGCCCCATGAGTGACCTCCCGCTCCCTGCCCAGGACCCCGAGCTGCTGCGGCGGCTGCTGCGCGCGAAGGACCGCATGGATGCCGCCTCGCACGAGGCCTGGCCGGTGCAGCGGCTGGCCGGCGTGAGCGATGTCTCCGAGGCGCATTTCGCGCGTTCGTTCAAGCAGGCCTTCGGCACGCCGCCGCACCGCTACCTGCTGACGCGGCGCATCGAGCGCGCGACGGCACTGCTGCGCGAGACCGAGCTGCCGATCACCGAGATCGCGTTCCAGACCGGCTGGGAGAGCCTGGGCACCTTCGGGCGCACTTTCCGCGACATCACCGGCGAGAGCCCGAGCGCGCTGCGGGCCCGTGCGCGGGCGGCGGTGCAGCAGCCGGGCCGCGTGCCGGCGTGCGTGCTGAGTGCCGCGCACCGGCCCGATCTGACGATCGCAGTTTCGGAGAAGCGCCGCCGCGAGGCCGACGCTATAAATGAATCTCACGACAAGGAGATCCCATGATCCAAGGCATTGAAGTGGTCGGGCTGTACGTGCGAGACCAGGATGAAGCGCTCGCGTTCTACGTCGACAAGCTCGGCTTTCGCGTCCACACCGACGTGCGCAACGGCGACTACCGCTGGCTGACGGTGCAGCACCCGGACCAGCCGTCGTTCCAGCTCGGCCTGAGCGTGCCGGGGCCGCCGGTGCTCGACGCCGACACCGCGCAGGCGCTGCGCGCGATCGTGGCCAAGGGTGGCATGCCGCCGCTGGTGCTGAAGGTGGACGATTGCCGCGCCGCCCATGCGCGGATGCAGGCCCTCGGCGTCGAGTTCACGCAGGAGCCGATCGACCGCTATGGCACGGTGGACGCGGGTTTCCGCGATCCGTCGGGGAACGGCTGGAAGATGATCCAGGCGCGGCGCTGAGCGTCAGGCGGCATGCGGCTCGCGCCGCATGTCGACCACTGCAACCCGCTCAAGCCCCCCTGAGTTCGCTCTTGCGCTCGATGATCCGCGACACCAGCCCGTACTCGACCGCCTCCTCGGCCGACAGCCAGCGGTCGCGCTCGATGTCGGCCAGCACCACGTCCAGCGACTTGCCGGTCTCGCGCGCGATCGTGCGCGCGACGCGCTCGCGCGCCTTGACGATCTCGATGGCCTGGATCGCGATGTCGCTGGCCCGCCCGCCGGCGCCGCCGCTGGGCTGGTGGATCAGGAAGCGCGTGTTGGGCAGGCAGCAGCGCCGCGCGCGCGGCACCGCCAGGAACAGGTGGACGGCGGCGCTGCCGACCCAGCCGGTGCCGATCATGTTCACCGGCGCGGCGATGAAGCGCACGATGTCGTGGATCGCATCACCCGACTCCAGGTGGCCGCCGGGCGAGCTCACCAGCACGTCGATGGGGTCGGCGCTTTCCGCATCGAGTGYGATGAGCCGGCGCGTGACGTCGGCGGCCGTCACGTCGGTGACGGTGCCGAAGATCAGCAGCGTGCGGGCCTTGAAGGCCTTCTCTTCCAGGTAGGAAGTGCGCGGCTCGGTGGCGCCGGATGCCGGCATGGTGTCGGGGGTTTCCATCGTGGGATCCTCGTGGTTGAACTGCCTTGACGAACGAGACGGCGCTGGCGTGACGGGCGTTACACAGGGCCCGGATCCAGGCTGTGGCAAGCTGCGCCGATGCACGACGAACGCAAGCAGGCCCTGATCGACGCCGACCACCGCCGCCTGGTGCGCGCGGCCACCCGCCTGCTGGGCCCGGCGGATGCCGAGGATGCCGTGCAGGACGCCTACGTCCGTGCGCTGGAGGCCGACACCGAAGCTCTCAACGCCGCCCAGGCCTGGCTGCTCACCGTGGTGCGCAACCTGGCGATCGACAGCCTGCGCCGGCGCCGCTGGCTGCAGCAGTGGCTGGAGGCGCAGATGAACGCCGGCGACGCGGCCTCGGCCTCATCCGCGCCCTCGGCCGAGATGGATGCGGCGCTGGCGCAAGAGGCGGCCCAGGCCCTGCGCCTGCTCGCGGCCCATCTGACACCGGCAGAGGGCGCCGCGGTGCTGCTGCACGAGGTGTTCGAGATCGACCATGCCGAGATCGCGCGCGCCGGCGGCAGGTCCGAGGCCGGCAGCCGGCAGCAATTGCGGCGGGCGCTGTTGCGGCTGCGGCAAGCCGGTCGCGCGCCGGAACCCCGGCCTCGCCCCGAACTGGATCCGGGCGAAGAGGCCGTCTTACGCGTGTACCTGCAATCCCTGCAGCTGCGCGATCCGCACACGCTGTGGGCGCTGCTGCGCCAGCCGCCGGTCAGCGCGTCGATGGAGGCGGCTGCGATGGCCGTCGAACCCGCATCGACATCGCCCGCGACCGCCTGCGGCGTCATGCAGGCGGGCGGGCAGCTGGGCCTGGTGCTCACGCTGGACGGCATCGCGCTGTGCGTGTTGCCGCTGGGCGTGCGGGATTCAGCGCCCGCTCAGTCGAACAGCCCCGCCGCGGCGTAGGCCGACACGATCTCGTCGAAGACCTTCACGTCGCCGCGCCCCCGGGCGACCAGCTGGGCGCCTTCGATGGCCGCGAAGATCGCGAGCGCCCGGGACGTCAGGTCCAGCGGGTTCTTCCGCGGATGCCGCTCGGCCAGCACCTCGGCCAGCCAGCGCGTGTTCACCGAGGTGAACCGATCCACCTCCACGCGCACGGCATCCGGCAGGTCGCGGTACTCGGCCGACAGGATCCCGCACAGGCACATGCGGTTGTCGTTCTCCAGCGCCCTGCGAAAGATCGCGGTGTAGGCCTCCATCCGCTGCCCGTGATCCGCGGGCGAGGCGCGCAGCTCGTCGAGGAACGCGACCGCCTCGGCGACATACCGGCTCGCCAACGCGGCCGCCAGGTCGCCCTTGGTCGGGAAGTGGTAGTGCACGCTGGCGCTCTTGATGCCGACCTCTTTCGCCAGTTCGCGAAAGCTCAGCACGTTGTAGCCGTGCGCCTGCACCACCAGGCGGGCCGCCCGCAGGATGCTCTCTCGGGTGTCCGTGCGCGTGTCGGTGCGCGAGTCGGTCGGCGTGTCGGTGCTCATCGGCTCACTTTATCACACTACCTATCAGTAGATCAGATTGACATCAGGCGCTGCCCCACCTACAGTTCGCCGCTTACCTATCGACCGATAGGTAGTCAACCAAGCTGATGTCAATCCACACCATGAAGATCCATGACCGCCCCGGCTTTCCCAACCCCGCACGCATCCGCATCGTCCTGGCGGAGAAAGGGCTCGACGCGCAGTTCGAGTTCGTTCCGGTCGACCTGATCGGCGCCGAGCACAAGCAGCCGGACTTCCTCGCCAAGAACCCGTCGGGCGTGCTGCCTGTGCTCGAACTCGACGACGGCACCTTCATCTCGGAGTCCACCGCCATCACCGAGTACCTCGACAACCTCGACGGCAACCCGACGCTGACCGGCCGCACGCCGCGCGAGAAGGCGCTGATCCACATGATGCAGCGGCGCGCCGAGGCTTACGTGCTGGACCCGGTCGGCCTGTACTTCCACCACGCCACGCCGGGGCTGGGTGACGCGCTGCAGGCCTTCAAGAGCCCCGGCTGGCAGGGCCGCATCGAGATGGGCCAGCGTGAAGGCGAGAAGGCCCGGGCCGGCATGAAGTACTTCAACGAGGTGCTGGCCGACCAGGACTTCGTGGCCGGCGACAGCTTCTCGATGGCCGACATCACGCTGTTCGCAGGCTTGATGTTTGCCGACGCCGCCGGGCTGGGCGTGCCTGCCGGGCACGGCGCCCTGCTGCAATGGCGCGAGCGCGTCGCGCAGTGGCCGAGCGTCAAGAACCGCAGCGGCCAGGCCTTCCTGCCGTTCGACCTGAAGCGCATGGGCTTCTGAGCTCCGCGATCACCCCCGATAGGGGCTGTCGGCAGGCTGCCCGGCGGCATCGGTCCAGAGGTCGTCCGGCAGCGAGCGATCGCGCAGGCAGACCCGATCGTGGTCCGGGTAGGTGATTCGATCGACAGGCGCTCGAGTCCCCACGACCAGGCATCGCGTCGGGCTGGAACTCCGGTTCTCCAGGTAGTGCCCGACGGCGACGCCGGCCTTGAAGGTGGCGGCGTCGCCGGCCCGCATGGCCGTCTCGGTGCTGCCTTCGACCACCGTGATCTCGCCGGCGAGGACATAGACCATCTCGTCCTCGGCGCCATGCCAGTGCTTGATGGACGAGCGGCAACCCGGTTGCAGGACTTCGATGAAGGCACCGAACTGCGTGAGTGCGCCGGCTTCGCTGATCCACAGCGTCTGGTTCGGCTCCGAAGCGCCTTCGACCGGGTTGAGCTCGCTCACGAACTGCGTCGGGCTGAAAACGGGCATGACGATGGCTCCTTCACATGAGGTGGGCCCTGGATTCTGCCCCGAGCCATCGCACGGCCTCAGATCGTCAGTTCGCGCTCGACGTCCTGCGCCTTGCGCCGCGCGAGCGCCAGGTTGGACTTGCTCTTGTCGAGCACGAAGTAGACGAACACGCCCTCCTTGCGCGACACCGGGCGGATGATGTGGTACTGCCGGCCCAGCGTGATCAGGATGTCGTCGATCACGTCGTTCAGGCCGAGCTGGCGCATGGTCTTGAGCTTGGCGCGCACCACCTCGGTGTTGCCGGCGGCGGCCACTTCGAGGTCGACACCGGAGCCTGCCGAGCCGAGCATCATGCCGCTGGCGGAATCGACCACCGCCGCGCACATCGCGCCGTCCACGGTCAGCAGCTCGTCGAGGGATTGCTTGATGGTTGCCATGTTTCTTTCTTCCAATCGTCGGGTTGAGTGTGGAGATCGCTTCGGCACGGCGAAGGCCGCGCCCATGCCCGATCTCCGGGCTGGCATGTGTGTGGGAACGCCGCGCCGGCCTGTTGTCACGAACGGCGCAGCAGCTCGCCGAGTGCACGCGCCATGCGCTGCAGCGCGATCCAGTCGACGCCGCGGTGCTGGCCGTGCGCGACGAGCAGCACGTCGGGGTTGCTGCAGCACGGGAACACCGCGAGCACGCCGGCGCGGTGGTACATCACCGCCGCACCGAGCGCGCCCAGGCCGGCGAAGTGCAGCTTCTGCCGGTCGTGCAGCCGCCAGTAGTCCACCGCCGCCTCCCACACGCGCTCGGCGTTCGGCGCCCCTGCCCGGCTGTCCCAGACCAGTCCGGTGTGCGCATCGACCAGCGCGCAGCCGACGACGCCCGGATGGGCGGCCATGCGGTCCAGTTCGGCACCGATCCGGGAGGCGTTCATGCCGCGGCGCGCATTTCGCCCTGGATGAGCACGGTGTCGACCAGCAGCAGGACGTCCTCGCGCCGGCGCACGTCCACCGGCAGCACCGGGAAGGCCAGCCCCCGCTCGGTGAGCAGGTCGCTGAACCTGTCGATCGCAGGCTGCGGGAATTCGGCCGTGCGTCCGATGCCGACCGCGCAGTTCATCGTCGGCAGCAGGTGCTGGTAGGCGTCCAGGCAGGTCGAGAGATCGTCCAGCGGGTCGGGTCGCGAGTTGTCGAGCAGGATCACCAGGCCGAGCGCATCGGCGGCGACGATCTGCCACATGAACTCGAAGCGCAGCTGCCCGGGCGTKCCGAACAGCTGCACGCAGCGGCCACCGGCGAGGTCGACCTGGCCGAAGTCCAGCCCGACGGTGGTGAGCTCCTTGGCGAGCGWGGGRTCGGTGTTGCGCACGTCGGTGACCACCGGCGGAATGTCGCTCAGCATCGCGATGGCGGTGGTCTTGCCGGCCCCGGGCGGCCCGGTGAACACGATCCTGGGCTGGGCCATCCTCGTCATGCCAGCCCCAGGCTGCGCCGGATCTCGCCGAACGTGCGCTGGTCCGGGGACCGGGTCGCATCGGGCCCGGTCACATCGGGCCGCAATCGCGCGGCCGGCATCACATCCAGCACGTCTGCCGCCATCAACGCCGCCACGAATGCCTCGCATGCCAGCCGGTCGACGTGGCTCAGGCGCGTCAGTTCGTCGATATCGATCTGCCGCGCCGACAACAGGAAGCTCGCGAGCCGGGGGCGATCGGCATCGCCTTGCAGCAACGCATGCGCCGGCCAGCGGCGCAGACGCAGCTGCGCGCCCGCCGTTGCGGGCTGCGCGGCGAGCCGGCGCTCCAGCGCCTGCAGCGCGTCGATGACGTCCTCGTACTGCAGCGGGTGCGCCAGGTGACGGAGCACGTCATGCCCATCCTCGAACACGATCTGCCAGTCCCGGCTCAGCCGCTCGCGGCCGATGCGCAGGAAGGCGGCGATCTTCGCGATGTCGCTGTCGGTCAGGTGATTCACCTGCAGCTTCTGCGTTCGCTCGGAGGTGCGATGGGGGGACATCAAGCTGGGCTGTGCTCTGAGTTGCTGACCGCCATGCTAGGGATGGACTTCAGCGAAGTCATGATGCGACCGTGATCAGGGCATGACAGCACCTCATCCGCCGGCGCGCTCCCCGGACCGGCGGTAAGCTGCGGCATGAAGCCCGGTTTGAAGATCGCTCTCGCCCTTGGGGCCCTGGCCCTGGCCGCCGCAGCGGCCTGGTTCTGGCTGGCCCGCCCCGCTCCTGTCACTCCTGCAGCCACGGCCCCGCCGCAGCCTGCGCCCGCCCAGGTGGCCACCGCGCCGCCGGCAGCGAGCTCCGGCATCCAGCACCCGATCGAGAACCTGCAGGCCACCGCCCCCGCGGCGGCCCCGGCCGACCTCGCGTCGGCGGTGACGGCGCTGTTCGGCCGCGAGGCGGTGCTGGCGCTGTTCCAGATGAACGACCTGCCCCACCGCGTGGCCGCGACGGTCGATGGCCTGGGTCGCGAGCAGGCGTCCTCGCGCCTGTGGCCGCTCCGCCCGGCCGAGGGCCGGTTCACGGTCGAGCGCCGCGGCGACGGCGAGACCATCGGCGCCGACAACGGCCAGCGCTACACGCCGTACGTGCTGCTGCTCGAGACTGTCGACCTGCGGCAGGCCGTCGCGCTCTACGCGGCGTTCTACCCGCAGTTCCAGCAAGCCTACGAAGACCTCGGCTACCCGGGCAAGTACTTCAACGACCGGCTCGTCGCGGTGATCGACCAGTTGCTCGTCACGCCCGACGCTGCCGAATCGATCGGCGTGCACCTGCCGACGGTCAACAGCCCGGTGCAGCCGACGCGGCCCTGGGTGCTGTACGAGTTCAACGACCCGGCGCTGCAGGCGCTGAGCGCTGGCCAGCGCCTGCTGCTGCGCACCGGGCCGGTCAATGAACGGCGCATCAAGGCGAGGCTGCGCGAGCTGCGGCGCCTGGTCACGGTACCGGCCGCCGCATCGGCCCCGCGCTGAACGCGGACGGGACTCGCTACCTCGCTCAGAACCTCGGCGTGCGCCCCGAAAACCCGGCGTCGTACTTGCGCATCTGCGCCAGGTCATCGCGGTTGCGCACGCCGCAGGCCAGGTACTGCGCGTGGAGTTCGGCCAGCTTGCCGCGATCGAGCTCGACGCCCAGCCCCGGCGTGCCGGGCAGGCGCACCGCACCGTGCTCGAAGGCGATGCGGCCACCCTGGATCACCTCCTCTTCCTGCCAGGGATAGTGCGTGTCGCAGGCATAGGTCAGGTTCGGGATGCTGGCCGCCACGTGGGTCATCGCCATCAGGCTGATGCCCAGGTGCGAGTTCGAATGCATCGACATGCCGAGATCCCACAGCGCGCACATGCGCGCCAGCGTCTGCGTCACGCGCAGGCCGCCCCAGTAGTGGTGGTCCGACAGCAGCACCTTGACGGCCCCGGTTTCCGCCCCCTTGCGGAAGTCGTCGAGCGTCGTGATGACCATGTTGGTGGCCAGGGGCAGGCGGGTGTGCCGGGCGAGCTCGGCCATGCCCTTCAAACCCGGCGTCGGGTCCTCGTAGTACTCGAGCAGTTCGTCGAGTTCCGGTGCGGCCCGGATGCTGGTCTCGAKCGACCAGTTGGCGTTCGGGTCCAGCCRCAGCGGCAGCCCCGGAAAGGCCGTGCGCAGCGCCCGCATGCAGGCGATCTCGTGCGCGGGCTCGAACACGCCCCCCTTCAGCTTGATGCTCTGGAACCCGTACTGGCCGATCATGCGCTGCGCCTGCGCGACGATCTGTTCCGGGCTGATGCCCTCGCTCCAGGCGTCCGCCGCATAGGGCCGCTCGATGTGCTCGGCGTACTTGAAGAACAGGTAGGCGCTGTAGGGCACGGCATCGCGCACCGCGCCACCCAGCAGGTCGACGATCGGCGCCCCGAGCAGCTGCCCTTGCAGGTCGAGCATCGCCACCTCGAAGGTGCTGGTCACCTTGGCGGCGTTCTTCGCCGTGTGCGAGCCGGGGGCCAGCTCGAACTCGATGGCGCCCGGGCTGGGCCGGATGGTCGCGCGCACCCGCTCTTCCATCCGGTTGAGGTCGAACGGCGACAGGCCCAGGACCAGCGCCTTCGCCTGCGCCAGCACGCGCAGCATCGGCTCGTCGCCGTAGGTCTCCGAAATGCCGACGCGGCCGTCGCTGGTTTCGAGTTCGACGATGGAGCGCAACGCCCACGGCTCGTGGATGCCGGCGGCATTGAGCAGCGGGCCGTCGCGAAAGGCGATCGGCGTGATGCGGACGTCGGTGATGCGGATGTCTCTGTGCATGGCAAGGCGCTCGGTTGGATGCTCAGTTCGGCGTGGCACCGGATTTCTTCACCAGCGCCCCCCAGCGCGGGATCTCCCGGGCCATCAGCGCCGACAACTCCGCGGGCGTGCCGCCGACGAGATCCATGCCCAGTTGCCCGCCCAGCTTGGCCTGCACGTCGGGCATCTTCAGCGCCTTGGCGATCTCGGCATGCAGCCGGTGCACGACGGCCTTCGGCGTGCCCTTGGGGGCGTAGACCGCCTGCCATGACGACATCTCGAAACCGGGCACGCCCGACTCGATCATCGTCGGCGTGCCCGGCGACAGCGCGATGCGCTTGCCCGTCGTCACCGCCAGCAGCTTCAGCTTGCCGGACTGCAGCAGCGGCAGCGCGGCAGTCATCTGGTCGAACATGAAGGTGACCTGGCCCGCGGAGACGTCGACCATCGCTGGCGGCGTCCCCTTGTACGGCACGTGTGTGAGCGGCACGCCGATCAGGTCGGCGAACAGTTCGCCCGCCAGGTGGGTGGACGTGCCGGCGCCCGACGACGCGAAGGTGCGCCGCTTCTCGTCCTTCTTGAGCAAGGCGATCAACTCGGCCACCGAGTTCACGCCGAGCGCGGGGTCGACCAGCAGCACGTTGGGCAGCGTGGCCACCAGGGCCACCGGCTCGAAATCCTTCACCGGGTCGTAGGCGAGGTTCTTGTAGAGACTGGCGTTGATCGCGTGCGTGCTGATCGTGCCGCCGAACAGCGTGTACCCGTCGGGCGCGGCCTTGGCGGCGAAGCTCGCGCCGATGCCGCCGCCCTGCCCGGGCTTGTTGTCGACGACCACGGTCTGCTTCAACGCCAGCTGCAGCTTCTCGGCGAGGACGCGCCCGACCACGTCGGTGGAACCGCCCGCCGTGAACGGAACGATGTAGGTGATGGGCTTGGCTTGCGGCCACTCCGGCGTCTGGGCCGCGGCGGCGCCGGCGAGGGCGAGCGACAGCGGCAGGGCGAACGGAAGCGCAAGGAACGACACGAGGGTACGACGATTCAAGGGAGTCTCCGGTGGTGGGCGGGGTGGGCCGCGCTGCATGGGCGTGGCTCGCTGATCCGAAGTGAAGCACTAATATATTAGTGTGTCAATGCACCGACCCCACCGCTAGAATGCGGTCCATGCCTGCCCCGTCCCCCAGCCGTTCCGCCGCCCTGGACCGCTCGCGCCATGCGGCGCCACAGGTCTTCGAGCGCCTGCGCGACCTGATCCTGTCGCTGGAGATGGCGCCGGGCACGGTGCTGTCGCGTGCCGACCTGGCAGCCCACTTCGGCCTCAGCCAGACGCCGGTTCGCGATGCGCTGATCAAGCTCGGCGAAGAGGGCCTGGTCGACATCTTTCCGCAGCACGCCACGGTGGTGAGCCGCATCGATGCGGCGGCGGCCGTGCAGGCGCAGTTCCTGCGCCGCTCGATCGAGGCCGAGGTGGTGCTCACGCTGACCGGGCATGCCGACGCGCTGCTGCTCAGCCAGTTGCGCGCGCAGATCGACGTGCAGACGGCGCTGATGGGCAGCACCGCCTACCTCGAGTTCATCGCGGCCGACCGGGCGTTCCACCGGCTGATGTACGTCGCCGCGGGCGTGCCGGACCTGTTCGACCTGGTGCGCAAGCACAGCGGGCACGTCGACCGCCTGCGCATGCTGAACCTGCCCACGCTCGGCAAGCAGCGCGCGATCGTGCGCGACCACCGCCGCATCGTCGACGCCATCGCCGGCGGCGACGCGGCGGCGGCGCAGACGAGCTTGCGCGATCACCYCTCCGGCACCCTGGGGCAGATCGACGCGATCCGCCTGGCGCATCCGGATTACTTCACGGCGTAGCGACGAAGGAGCCAGCCCCATGGCCAAGTACTTGATCTCCTTCCCCAGCGCGGCGATGTCCTGAGCCATGAGCAAAAGCGTTTCTCTCAATCGAATGCATCGCCTTGCCCTCACCGCTTCCGCGCTGCTGGTCGTCGGCTGCGACTTCGACCCGGAGAAGGTCTTCGACGCGCTCTCGGGGCGCGAAACGAACGTGGTCGTCCTGGCCAGGCAGCCGGTGCTGCTCACGCCCGAACCCACGGTGCTGACCTCCAGCGAAACGATGAAGATCGTCGGAGAGTGGACTTCGCTGTGCCTGTCGCTGCGAGGCGGCATCCCCTTGCAGGATTCCAGGACGATGGACCAGGCCTTCGCGGCCGCCATGCAGAACGCCAGGGTGTCGGTCCATGTCGTTCTTGCGAACGGAGATCGTGTCGCGTTGAGACCGCCTCTGCAGGCCTGGAGCATGCGCGGCAAGGTGCTCAAGAACGATGAACTGGCGGCCTGCGCGAGCACGCCGTGCAAGGCCGATTTGCCCGTGGGTGCGCAAGTCGCCAGGATCGAGGTCTCCTCGGAGCCTGCCCTGTCCGTTCAGGGGATCTATTGGCAGTCGGAGCGAGGTCCGCTCGAGAAGCCGGCCCCGCCACCTGTCGTCGCTGCGGCCTCGGCGCCGCGGGCGAAGTCGTCGTGTGCGGCGCGAGCAGCCTGACCCGCGTTCAACCCACGGCCGTCCAGGCGGTGAAGCCAGCCGTCGCCACCAGGCCCGCGCCCACCACGCGCATCAGCAGGCGCCGGCCCTGCGGGTTCGCCTTCAGCCACCCGCCGCCGCGGCTGGCCACCACCGCCAGCGCGCCATAGACCGCCGCCTGGGTCGCATTGGTCACCACCGCCAGTTCCGCCACCTGGACCCAGAATCCGCCGCGTTCCGGGTGCACGAACTGCGGCATGACCGCGAGGGTGAAGAGATAGGCCTTCGGGTTGAGCAGGCTGGTGGCGATGGCACCTCGAAACGCCTTGCCGCCCGATGCCGGCGCCGGCCCGCCCCCCGCATCCGCGGCCGATGCCGCGCGCCACACGCTCCAGCCGATCCACGCGACGTAGGCTGCGCCTGCCAGCAGCATCGCCGTGAAGAGCCCGGGCACCGCCTTCACCACGAGAGCCACACCGGCCGCACCGATCACCATGTGGCACAGCCCGCCGGCCATGATGCCGGCCACCGCGCTCGCGCCGCTGCGCAGCCCGCCCACCAGCGAATGGCCCATCACGAAGGCCATGTCCATGCCCGGCAGCACGATGATGCCGAAGACCAGCGCGAAGTACAGCGCGAGTTCGGGCCCGGCGATCACAGTGCACCCGCCCGGGTCAGCTCCATGACCCAGTTGGTTTCCCAGGTGCTGCCGCCGTCGGTGTCGGCAGCGGGCGCGGCGCTGGCCGGCACGACGCCGGCGGCGAGGCAGAAGGCGAACAAGGCACAAAGGGAACGCAGGGGATTCATGAAAGGCTCCTGGTGCGTGGTGGTGAAGGAGCCGCTACGATAGGGCCCATATAGGACAGATTCGGCCCTGTATCGAATCCCGCCCCTCATGCCTGCCCCTGCCACCCGAGTGCTCACCGTGCTGGAACTGCTGCAGGCCCGCGGCATGGTGGGCGGCGCCGAACTGGCCGAGCGCCTGCAGGTGGATCGCCGCACGGTGCGCCGCTACATCGCGATGCTGGCGGACCTGGGCATTCCGATCGCCGCCGAGCGCGGGCGCGACGGCGGCTACCGGCTGATGCCCGGCTTCAAGCTGCCGCCGCTGATGTTCACCGACGACGAAGCGCTGGCGCTCACCGTGGGCCTGCGCGCCGCGCGGCACCTGGGCCTGGCGGAGGCGGCGCCGGCCACCGCCAGCGCGCTGGCCAAGATCGAGCGCGTCACGCCGCCCGCGCTGAAGCGCCGCTTGCGCGGCGTGGCCGACACCATCGCGCTCGACATCCAGCCCGGTGCCGCCGGCAACAACGATGCGTTGCTGGCACTGAGCACGGCCGCCTTGAACCAGCAGCAGGTGAGCCTGGGCTACGTCACGCCCGGTGCCCAGCGCAGCCGCCGCGAGTTCGACCCCTACGGGCTGGGGTTCCGCGGCGGCCACTGGTACGCGGTGGGCCATTGCCACCTGCGGCGCGACCTGCGGTCATTCCGGCTCGACCGCATCGAAGACGTGCAGCCGCTGCCTGCGAGCTTCCGGCGGCCGCCGGCCTTCGACGTGCTGGGCTACCTCACCCATGCGATCGCCACGCTGCCGCGCCTGCACCAGGCGAAGGTGCTGCTGCACACCGAGCCGGCCACGGCGCGGCGCCATGTGTTCGCCGGCTTCGGCGTGCTGAAGGCACACCGGCGCGGCGTGCTGCTGACGGTGGAGGCCGAGACGCTGGAATGGGTCGCGCGCGAGCTGGCGCGGCTGCCGTTTCCGTTCACGGTGCAGGCGCCCGCCGAGTTGAACGACGAGGTGCGGCGACTGGCGCAACGGCTGCTGGAGGGCCACTGAATCGTTCCTTCGCTTGCATCCCTAGTCATGCACCCGCCCCGGAGGATGCCTCGACGGCACGGCATACCAAGGGGTGGCCGTGGTCGCGGGCTTCTCGTGTGACCTCGCTCGCGACCTCGGCCGCCTGGGCGGGATCGGCCAGCGGCAACAGGAGGCCGCCCCGCGCATGAATCTGGAGCATCGCCTCGATGGCGGACTCACGGTCGAGTTTCAGATGCCTTTCCAGCACCGCGACGACGAACTCCATCGGCGTCTTGTCGTCATTGAGAAGCTCGACGCCCGTCTGGAAGCCGGTGGGCACCATGCCGTCGACCGCGGTCAGGCGCGTCTGCGGCGGAAACACCGGCGAGGCGGCGTGCTGCCGTGCCAGCGGGTGCGGCCGGCCGCCGACGACGTGAAGCAGCAGTCCCCACAGGATCGCGCCGTCGGTGGAGAGGTTGTCGCTGATCTTGCCGGGGATCAGATTGATCGCGGCGAGGACGAGGTTCACGACCGTGAACGTGATGTAGACACTCTGCCCGACGGGCGATTCTGGGTAGCCCAGCACCGCGACCGCCGCCAGCGCGAGCACCCCCAACACCGCCTGCGCCACCAGTCCCGCGGAATACAGGAAGAACGTGCCCTTCACGTCGCGTGGAAGCTGCGTGAGGCAGCTGCCGCCCAGGCCGGAGATGTTGATGGCGAAGACCCTCAGCCCCAGCGCGCGGGCGGCGGCAAAGTGGCCCAGCTCGTGCACGAGGATGAGTGCGGCGAACGCGAGGCAGTAYGACAACGATTCGGCCAAGCCGGAACCGGCAAGACTCGCCACCAGGAATCCGTTGAGGGGAAGGACCGCGTCGACGAACAGCGGAACGCCGCGAATGGTGGCGATCTTCCATCGGCGCAGCAGTCCTGCCGACGCGTTCTCCTCGCCGGCGACGGGCGCGTCCTTGGGCGGCTCATGCTGCAGAACGAAGCGGACCTCGGCCCCCATCGATTTGCCACGGGCGCGTCGATGCCGGAACCAGAGCAGGAACGGCAGGTACAGCAGGAAGCCGACGGCGAGACAGGCGAAGAAGAGGATCGAGATCAGCATCATGAGCGTGCCAATGCTCGCACAGGGTCAGCAGTCTTCAGTCATCACCTCCCAGCGACACCCGGATCCCGATCCACCCCGCCCGCGGCGCGCCCGGCGCGACGAACTGCTCGCGGCGCCAATCCGCCGGCGCCTGCACCGCCCCGCTCGCATCGAACGCATTCGTGCCGAGCAGCCCGCCCGTCGCATAGCGGCGATCGAACACGTTCGACACCTTGCCGAACAGCTCCCACCCCGGCCGGAATTTCCAGCCCGTGGTCAGGTCCAGCAACGCGAATCCCGCGGTGCTGCCGCTGCCGAAGAAGTCCACGCCGTCCGCCTGGTGGGCATTGTTCTCGTTGCCTCGCACGTACTGCTTCGACTGCGCCCTCACCTGCGCGCCGACGCTCCAGCTCGGCGTGGCCTGCAGGTCCAGGCTGAGCTTCAGCGTGTGCGCCGGCAGGCCGGGCAGGTGATCGCCCTGGCGCACCTCGATCTCGTCGTCGCCGGTGCAGGCCGCGCTGGTCTCGGCGCTGCTGTTCGATTCGGAGACGAGGCAGGCCGACGAGTCGAAGGTGGCGCGCAGCCAGCTGTACGACAGCGCCCAGTTCAGCACGCCGGCCTGCTGYGACACGCCGAGCTCCACGCCCTGGCGCACGGTGCGGCCGACATTGCTGAAGTAGCCGGCCGACAGCCCGTTGCTGATGAACAGCAGGTCGTCGCGGTTCACGGTGCGGAAGACCGATGCATTCCAGCGCAGCCCCTGCGCCAGCGTGCCGCGCACACCCGCCTCCAGCGTCTGCGACACCACCTGCTTCAGGGGAGGGTCCGACTGCAGCGCATTCGGCAGCACGCAGGCATTCGCCGGGTCCGAGCAGCCCAGCTCGATCGGGCTGGGCGCGCGATTGCCCTGGCTCCAGCCGCCATAGGCCGTGAAGCGCGGCGTCACCTGCCAGGTGGCGCCGAGGGCCGGGTTGAACTTGCGGTAGCGGTCTTCGGCATCGAGATTCGTCGGCAGCCCGAGCTCGATGCGACCATCGTCGACCGTGCGGACGCGGGTGTCGTTGTAGCGGCCTGACAGCGTGAGCTGCAGGTTCGGCTGCAGCGCGACCAGGTCGCTGACATACACGCTCGTGGTGCGGCTGCGGCCGGAGATCCGGGCATTGACCTCCGCGTCTTCGGTCGGTATCACCGCGCGGCTCGCATCCAGCTCGCCCTCGGCCTCGGTCTGCTCGAAGTGGTTGCGCGAGCGGTCGTGCGACAGCCCGAAGGTCAGCCGGTGCGGCCGGGCATTCCAGGTCGCCTGCAGCGCCAGCCCCTCGCTGTCGGTGCGCGTGCGCGTGCGGTTCTCGACGCCGGTTTCCTCGACGGCGGGCGGGTCGTAGTCGTCGTTCAGGTCGCCGTTCAGTGTCGACGCGCGGTTGCGGCGCGCATAGGCCGTCGCCGCCATCTCCCACTGCGGGCCCAGCGTGGCGGTGGTGTTGAAGGTCAGCAGCGTTGCCTCGTTGTCGGTCAGGTCGGGCCGGGTGTAGACCTGCTCGCGGCGCTGCGCCAGCATCGATTCGGGCAGCCCGCCGTTGCCGACCAGCTGGTTGTCGGCGTGGCCGAGGCTCAGGTCCCACGAGAAGTCGCTGCTGCGCTGCCCGCCTTTCACGAACAGCTGCCGCACCCGCGACGGCGACTCGTCGCGCCAGCCGTCTTCGTTGAGCGCGCCGAAGGCCATGAAGAGGTGGCCGGTCTCGCCGAGCTTGCGCCCGTGCGTCAGCTCGGTGCTGATGCGGCCGAACGAGCCGCCTTCGACCTCGATCCCGGTGCCCGGGTGCGTGTCGCCGCTCTTGGTCTGCATCGAGAGTGCGCCGCCCAGCGTGTTCAGCCCGAACTGCGGATTGGAGCCCGGCAGCAGCGTGATGTTGGCGATCGCGGCGCGCGGCAGCAGGTCCCAGTTGACGATGTCGCCGAACGGTTCGTTGACGCGCACGCCGTCGAGGAACACCGACAGCCCCTGCGGCGTGCCCAGCAGCGGGCTGGCAGTGAAGCCGCGGTAGTTCACGTCCATCTGGTACGGGTTGCCCTGCACCTCGTTGACGCTGACGCTGGGCAGCTGCGTGCGCATGAACTCGGGCAGGTTCAGGCTCTGCAGCTGGCGCAGCCGCCGGTCGGTGGCGGTCTGCACGTTCGACGGGATCTGGTCCTTGGGCACGCCGGTGCCGGGCACGGGCGTGGTCTGCACGATCTCGACCTCGGGCAGCACGACGACGGGCGTCGTCTGCGCGTGAACGGCGGGCGCGGATGCCATCACGGCCAGCAGCGATGCGTTCGCAAGCGGGTGACGGCGCCAGTTCGGCCGGCGGGGGTACGGCATGTCAGGTCTCCGGTGTGGTTGTGTCCTTGTCTCGGAGTTGCAGGGGTCGTCTGGGTGGTGGTGTGCCACGCTAACAAGCGGGGCGTGCGCGGCACAGGGAAAAATTCCCGGGCGGGCTGCTCGTTAACACCAGGGGCTGGCCGCTCCTTCAATCGCACTGCACGCGGCTTCGCCTGCCATCGGCGGTCTGAGGCGGTACGAATGGACCTCCTCAAGGTTGATGAATTCACTCGGCCTGTCGTGAAAAATCCCCTTGCGCATCGCTAGACTGCGCGCACCGCAGCGGCAGACCACTGCCGCGCGGGTTGCCAGCGCCCCACAGGGCCGAAGGCGACACAACACCTGACCCGTCATTGGATTGCGCCGGTCGACGACCGGTGTGGGAGGACTGTCTTGGAACTGATCTTGGTAGCGTCGCGGCGTGTTCGCGGCTTGGTGGTGTCGTGCGTGGGCGCGCTGGCGCTCTCGACGTTCTCGTTGGCAGCGTGGGGGCAGCTGGCAGTCGGCCAGGATGGCCAGCCGGGCTATCAACATCCGATCGCGGTGCCGCCGGGCATTGCCGGCATGGTGCCGGCACTCGGCCTGTCGTACGGCGGTGACGGCAACGGCCCGGTGGGTCATGGCTGGTCGCTGACCGGGGTCTCGTCGATCGCGCGCTGCGGCGCGAACCTCGCGACCGACGGGCGCGTCCGCGGCGTCGACAACACGGCGGCCGACAAGCTGTGCCTGGATGGCCAGCGGCTGATCCAGACGGGTCCAACAGGGGTGATCACGGACTTCCCGCAGACCAACGACAGCGCAGGCGGCAGCGGTCTGCTGCGCGAGTTCCGCACCGAGCGCGATTCGTTCGCGCGCATCCGGGCTTACGGCGCGGGCGGCGGTGCCCCGGCGTACTTCAAGGTCTGGACCAAGGACGGCCGGGTCTACGAGTACGGCAACAACAGCAATGCCGCGGCTGACGCGGCCGTGACGGCGCAGGGCACCGGCGTCATCACCACCTGGCTGGTGAGCCGGGTGAGCGACCTGCGCGGCAACTACATCGACTACCAGTACCAGCAGCGCGACGGATTGGCGTGGGGCAGCGGCACGGTGGCCGGTACGCCGATCGCGGGGCACGACTGGAGCCTGCGCGAGGTGCGCTACACCGG
>NZ_JBFUGW010000132.1:0-17987 GCF_056402735.1 Rhizobacter sp. P3_C12 | reverse complement strand
GCCCCGCAAGCGGCGAGGCCACCGCCCCCGAGGCGCGCGCCGATTGGGGCCTGGCCGCGCGCGGCGCGACGGTGGAGGCCGGCAGCCCGGCCTTCTCGTTCGGGCTGCGACAGCGCCACGAGCTGTGGGCCGCCACCGCCGGCGAGCTCTACGCGCAGGCCGCGGCCGCGCAGTGGGATCCGGCGACCGCGATCGACTGGGAGGCGCCGTTCGAGCTCGCCCCGGAGATCGAGGACGCCGTCGTGCAGGTGATGACCTACCTGGTCGAGAACGAGAACGCGGCGCTGCTGGTGCCGGCCCGGCACCTCGGGCAGATCCATCCGCACTACCGCGAGGTGCTGCAACTGCTGGCGCTGCAGTGCGCCGACGAGGCACGCCATGTCGAGGTGTTCACGCGCCGCGCCGGGCTGCGCGGGCGGCCGCCGGCCTTGTCGACCGCCGGCGGGCAGGCCTCGCTGCGCACCTTGTTCGACGCACCGGATTTCTCGACGGCCACCTTCCTGCTCTCGGTGCTCGGCGAAGGCAGCTTCGTGAACCTGCTGAACTTCCTGCACGAGCACGGGCCCGATCCGGTCACGCGCCAGGTCGCGCGGCTCGCGGCGCGCGACGAAGGCCGGCACGTGGCCTTCGGGATGGCGCACCTGGAGTACCGCCTCGCGGTCGAGCCCGACTACCAGGTGCGGCTGCGCAATGCGATCGAGCAGCGCTTCGATGCGCTGGCCAGCACGGCGGGGCTGAACGAGGAGGTGTTCGATGCGCTGGTGCTGCTGGCCGCGGGCGCGTTGACGCCGGACGCGGTGGCGCGCGGGCATGCGGCCGTGCAGCAACTCAAGCGCGAGATGGCGGCCGGCCGGCGTGCCCGGCTCAGCCGGCTGGGCTTCGAGCGCGGCGAGGCCGAGCGGCTGGCCGAGCTGCACACGCGCAACTTCATGTAGCCCCCGGACGCCTGGACATGATCGTCGGCACCGCAGGCCACATCGACCACGGCAAGACCACGCTGGTGCGCGCGCTCACCGGCGTCGACACCGACCGGCTGCCGCAGGAGAAGGCGCGCGGCATCTCGATCGAGCTCGGCTACGCCTTCCTCGACGTGCCCGGCGACGACGGCACGCCGCGCATCGGCTTCATCGACGTGCCCGGCCACGAGCGCCTGGTGCACACGATGCTGGCCGGCGCGACCGGCATCGACTTCGCGCTGCTGCTGGTCGCCGCCGACGATGGCGTGATGCCGCAGACGCGCGAGCACCTGGCGGTGCTGTCGCTGCTGGGCCTGTCGCGCGGCGCCGTCGTGATCACGAAGACCGATCGCGTCGATGCAGAGCGCCTTTCGCAGGTGCGCGACGACGTGGCCGCGCTGCTGGCCGGCACGCCGCTCGCCGCATCGCCGGTGCTCGCCGTCTCGGCCCCGACCGGCGAGGGCTTGCCGGCCTTGCGTGAGCTGCTGTTCGCCGCGGCCCGCAACACGCCGCCGCGCGACGGCGCGAGCGATGCCTTCCGCCTCGCGATCGACCGGGCGTTCACGCTCGACGGCGTCGGCACCGTGGCGACCGGCACCGTGCATGCAGGGCGCGTGCAGGTCGGCGACGAGCTGGCGCTCTGCCCCTCGCCCACCGGCCGCCACGCCCGCGTGCGCAGCCTGCACACGCAGAACCAGGCGGCGACGCAGGCGCATGCCGGCCAGCGCTGCGCGGTGGCGCTGGCCGGGGTCGACAAGCACGAGGTGGCGCGCGGCCAGTGGCTGGTGTCGGCCGGCGCGAGCGTGGCCACCGACCGGCTCGATGCGCTGCTGACGCTGTGGCACGGCGAGCCGCGCCCGCTGCGCTCGGGCACGCCGGTGCATGTGCACCTCGGCGCGAGCGACACGATGGGCACGGTGGCCGTGCTCGCGGGTGTCGACGCCGCGGCCGACAGCCTCGCCCCCGGTGGCCGCGCCTTCGTGCAGGTCGTGCTGCATGCGCCCATCGGCGCATGGCGGAGCGACCGCATCGTGCTGCGCGACAACTCGGCCACCCGCACGATCGCCGGCGGCGTGGTGCTCGACCCGTTCGCGCCGGTGCGCTACCGGCGCACACCGCAGCGGCTGGCCGAGCTGGCGGCCTGGTCGCAGCCGACTGCAGCGCAGCGCTTCGAGGCCTTGCTGGTCGCCGCGCCGCACGGCCTGTCGCGCGAACGCTGGGCGCGTGCCGAAGGCCTCGCCCCGCAGGCCGCGGCCGATGCGCCCGACTGGACCCTGGGCCCCGCGCAACGCGCCACCGCACGCAGCGCGGTGATCGACACGCTGCGCCGTTTCCACGCGAGCGATCCCGACGTGCCCGGCCCCGATGCCGCCCGGCTGCGCCGCCTAGCCTGCCCGCGCCTGCCGCCGCCGCCGTGGAGCGCGCTGCTCGCCGCGCTGCAGGCCGAGGGCGTCGTCACGGTGCGCGGCGCGTTCGTGCACCTGCCCGAGCATGCGCYGCGCCTGTCGGCCGCCGACGAGCGCATCGCGCAGAAGGTGGCGCCGCTGCTCGCGACCGCCGGCTTCGACGGCAGCTGGGTGCGCGACCTCGCCCGCGACACGCGCGAGGGCGAGGTGCTGATGCGCACGACGCTCGCACGGCTCGCGCAGCGCGGCGAGCTGCACCAGGTCGCGAAAGACCTGTACTGCGCGCCGGCCACGATGGCGCAACTGGCCGCGCACGTGCGCAGCGTCGCCGCGGGCGATGCCGACGGCGCCGTCACGGCCGCGCGCTTTCGCGACGCCACCGGCCTCGGCCGCAAGCGCGCGATCCAGATCCTCGAGTACTTCGACCGCATCGGGCTGCTGCGCCGCGTCGGCGACGAGCACCGGTTGCGCAGCGACACCGCGTTGTTCACAGGCCCTGCGATGACGATGCGCTGAATGAAACACAGGAGGGGAAGCGTCCCCGGTGGGACGGCCGGGCTTCAAACCCGGTGGGTGGCGCCATGCGCCGCCGGGTGGGTTCGACTCCCATTCCCCTCCGCCCGCCTGCGGCGAATCCAGGGCTTAATCACCGCATGCAGCGCGGAGAAAACCTCTACATCTGGCAGGCGGACGACTGGCCGCAGTGGCGCCATGACCTGTCCGCGCTCGCTCAGCCGCGGGCGGACGTGAGCCATGGCCTGGGGGTTCTGCTCGGTCGCCTGGCCGATGTCGAGCCGGCGCTGCGCGATGAGGTCAATCTGGCCGCGCTGACCGATGACGTGCTCAAGACCAGCGAGATCGAGGGCGAGGTGTTGGACGTCGCCTCGGTCCGCTCGTCGATCGCCCGTCGGCTCGGCATGGACATCGGCGCGCTGGCGCCGGTGGACCGGCATGTGGAGGGCGTCGTCGAGATGGTGCTCGATGCCACATCGCGCAGCACCGAGCCCCTGACCGCCGAGCGGCTGTTCGGCTGGCATGCGGCGCTGTTTCCGACCGGCTACTCGGGCATGAGCAGGATCAGCGTCGGCCAATGGCGCGACGATGCGAGCGGGCCGATGCAGGTCGTCTCCGGCCCCGCGAACCGCCACAAGGTGCATTTCCAGGCACCCCCCGCCGCGTCGCTGCCCGCCGAGATGGCGCGGTTCCTCGCCTGGGCCAACGACGACACCGGCGAGCCCGCGCTGATCAAGGCGGGCCTCGCCCACCTGTGGTTCGTGACGCTGCATCCGTTCGACGACGGCAACGGCCGCATCGCACGCGCCGTGGGCGACCTGTTCCTGGCCCGTGCGGACGGCAGCGGACAGCGCTTCTACAGCCTGTCGGCGCAGATCCAGCGCGAGCGCAAGGACTACTACGACATCCTCGAACGCACGCAGAAGGGCCCGATGGATGCCACCGGCTGGCTGGCCTGGTTTCTCGGCACGCTGGGCCGGGCCGTCGCCACGGCGCAGGTCACGCTCGACGGCGTGCTGGGCAAGGCGCGGTTCTGGCAACACTGGGCCGGCACGCCGATGAACGAACGCCAGGTGAAGCTGCTCAACCGCCTGCTCGACGGATTCGACGGCAAGCTGACCAGCAGCAAGTGGGCGGCCATCGCCAAGTGCTCGGCGGACACGGCGCTGCGGGACATCGCGCAGTTGCTGGCCCTGGGCGTACTGCGCAAGTCGGCAGCGGGCGGGCGCAGCACCGCGTACGAGCTGGCGAGCTCCGCTTCCTGACGCGGTGTCAGCGCCGCCAGCTCACAACCACGTCACCACGCACGGCGCGCGCGGCACCTCCACCGCCCGCTGCCCCTCATAGCAGCCGCCCAGCTCCAGCAGCCACGCCGGCAGCGTGCCGTCGACGCTCGCCGCCAGCCGCGCATGCGTCGCGCGCGCCTCGCCGCTGCGGCCTTGCGCGTGCAACAGCCGCGCCGCCACCGCGAGCCCGGCCGGGTGCTCGTCGAGCCAGGTCTCCAGCCCGCGCAGCAGTTCCACCGCCTCGCCCGAGCGGCCCTCCTCGATGCACAGCCACGCGCCATCCAGCCGCGAATGCGCGTTCCACCAGCCGAGCGGCGTCACGTCGCGCCCCTTGCGCAGCAGCGCGATCGCGCGCTCGCGGTCGCCACGCGCCAGCGCCAGCTGCGCCTGGCTGTGCCACAGCGCGCCCTGCAGGTTGCGGTCGCGCGCCAGCTTCGTCAGCGATGCGATGCGGCCACAGGCCTCGTCCGCCGCGTCGAGCTGCCCGTCGTGGATCAGCGCACCGGCCAGCAGCGGCAGCACGAAATGCAGCTGCATCTCCTGACCCTTCGCGGCCGCCTCGTCCGCCGCCTGCGACAGCCGCCACGCCGCCTCGCCCACCTGCCCGATCGCGAGCGAGTAGTGCGCCCGGCCGATCAGCCGGAAGCCCTCGTTGCGCGGCCCGTCGCCGGTGTCCACCGATTCCAGGATCGACAGCACGCGCGCCAGGCTGGTCGGCTTGCGCAGCTGCCGGTACACACCGCACAGCAGCATCGCCGACACCGCCGAGTCGGTCGGCACCTGCAGGCTGCGCGAGATCGCGAGACCCGCCTCGCCATGCTCCTCGGCCATGCGGAAATGCCCCAGGCTCGCACTCGAGTTGGCCACGTTGCATTCGGCTCGCGCCTGGCCCACCAGCACGCCATGGTCGCGGTACAGCGACGCCGAGCGCCGCGCATGGTTCCAGGCCTGCACCATGCTGCCGGTCTCGCCCTCGATCACCATCCGCAGCGCCAGGATGCGCAGCTGGTCGAACACGCTGCCGCTGCCGTTGCACAGCATCTCGGCCCGGTCCACCAAGGCCGAAGCCACGGTGAAATCGAATTCATTGATCGCGATGCCGGCCCGCAGCAGCGTGGTCGCGACCACCGATTCGCGCGCCGCCTTGCCGGGCGCGCTGTGCAGCGCTTCCTCGAGGTGGTGCTTGGCCTTGTCGTTGACGCGCCGGCGCACGTGGGCCTGCGCCAGCTCGAAGTGCACCGCGGCCTCGGCCGCCTGGTTCGGCTCCTCGCGCAGGCGCGCCAGCAGCACGTCGCCGAGTTCGAAGGCGGCGCTGTCGTCCATCGCCACCAGCGCGCGCAGGCGCTCCACCTGCGCGCCGAGGTGCGCCGGCTCGAGGCGCAGCACCTGGTCGAGCAGCTCCAGCGCGAGCGTCCATTTCTGTTCGGCGATCGCCTGCAGCGCGCGGCCGAGCACGCTGTCGCCGGCGTCCGGATGCAGCTCGGCCGCCGCTTCGCCGGGGAAGAAGCGCGTCTCCAGCCAGCGCACCAGGTTGCGGCCGAGGTTCGGCAGGCCGGTGGCGGCGAGCATCGTGCTGTCGGTGCGGCCCTCGCCGACCAGCGTGCAGCGCAGCTCGAAGCGCAGCGGCCCGCCGTGCACCTCGACGCGCGCCACGTGCCGCACCGCGAGCAGCCGCGCCAGGTCGTCGGCGCGGTCGGCGAAGCCGGATTCCTTCGGCACCGCCTGCAGCGCGTTCAGCAGCGACGGGATCGAGCTCACCTGCATGCGCGGGTGCGCACCGAGGTCGCGCACCACCAGCGACAGCAGCCCGAGCTCCAGCCAGTCGAGGTCGCCGCTGCCGGTCAGGTTCTCGAACGGCAGCAGCGCGAGCGAGACCGGCGCGGTCACGGTGGCGGCCGCCACCGGCGCGAGGGCCGACCCGGATGACGGCAGCGGATCCGGCTGCGCCGGCGACGGCATCGCGGGCAGCACGGCGGGCACCATCGGCGGCGCCAACTTCTCGCGCACCTGCCCCATGAAGCGGTAGCCGGTGCGGTGCACGGTCTTGATCAGCTCGCCGGTCTCGCCGTCGTCGCCGATCACCTTGCGGATCTTCATCACCGCGCGCGCGATCACGCTGGCCGTGACGAAATCGAAGGACCACAGCTTGTCGAGCAGCTCGTCCTTGCTGACGATGCGCCCGCGGTGCCGGATCAGGTAGACCAGCAGCTCGAACGGCCGCGGCTCCATCGCCTGTTGTGTGCCGGCCAGCAGCACCTCGCGCGTCGCTACGCGAACTTCGCACTGGCCGAAAACGAACACCTCGTTGTCCATCAACTCCCTCACGACTCCGGTGCCGACCCCGGTACATGCCGGGGTCTTGATGCCCTCGCATTCTGCCGGCAGGCCAAAAAACGTCTGTTTCAACTCGTCACCGTTACGCCTGTTGCGCTCGGTTGCGTCCGCGTTTTCTCCTCGTACAGGCACACGTCAGTCACACCTCCGTCAATTCTCCTGAGACCGTTTTCAACAGAATCGCGCCCCGAAGCCCCCTGAAACCAGCCATCCAACCGAGAGCACCATGCGATCCCACCTCCTGGCCCTCTGTGTCGCAGCACTCGCGGCGGCCTGCAATGGCGACTCGAGTGAATCGACGCCCGCGGCGGCCGCGCCGCCCACCGGCAACGGCGGAGGCAACGGCAACGCCGTGGTCGTGCCCGCCGACACCGACCCCCATGCGCAGATCGCCGCCGTGACGATCAAGGCGGTGACGCCCGGTGATGTCGCCGGCCCCGGTTGCAGCGCCGCCTCCAAACCACGCCGGCTGACGCGCGACCAGGTGGTCAACGCGCTGACCGACGTCACCACCGCGCTCACCGGCGATGCCACGCTCGCCGCGAGCGTCGGGCCGCTGGTGCGCGACACCACGCAGTTCCCGCCCGACGTGCCGGTCGACCCGTCTACATCTCGACACAAGGGTTACGAACGCCTGGACACCGGCGTGAACCTGCGCCAGGTGACCGCGCTGCACGACACCGCCGAGACGCTCGCGAAGTCGATGACGGCCGACGCCAACCGCTTGAACACGCTGCTGGGCACCTGCACCGGCACCGCCGATGCGTGCGTCACCGGCTTCATCCGCAAGGCCGGCCGGCTGCTGTTCCGCCAGCCGCTGACCGATGCCGAGGTGAACGTGTACCGCACCGCCGCCGGCAATGCCGCGACGCAGGCCTCGGTGGCCAAGGTGCTGGGCACGATGATCGCGTCGCCGAAGTTCTACTTCGTCGTCGAGAAGGGGCAGGCCGCCACCGATGCCAACGCAACGTGCGTGTCGCTCACCGCGCACGAGCAGGCCACCCGGCTCGCGCTGCACTTCTGGAACTCGGTGCCCGACGCCGCGCTGAACACGCTGGCCGATGACGGCTCGCTGCTCAAGCCCGCTGTCTTCACCGCGCAGATCCAGCGCCTGATGGCCGACAGCCGCTCCGACCGCGCGATGCGCGACTTCTTCGGCGGCTGGTTCCGGCTGCAGGAGCTGGTGGCACTCGACGGCAAGGTCGGCGACCCGAAGTTYGATGCCTTCGCCGGCAGCTTCAAGGCGCTGCCGACCTCGCGCGACGCAGCCGTGAACGAGGTGCTGGACATGGTCTCGTACCTGGCGGCGCGCAACGCCTCGCTGCAGCAGGTGCTGACCGACCGCCACTCGTACGCGAAGACGGCCGACATCGCCTCGCTCTACAAGACCGCGGTGTGGGACGGCAAGTCCGCCCCGCCGCTGTTCACCGAAGCCTCGCGCGTGGGCCTGCTCACCCGCATCGGCTACATCGCCCAGGGCTCGACCGACACGACGCTGCCGATCTCGCGCGGCAGCCGCGTGCTGTTCGGGCTGACCTGCGAGGCGATGCCGACGCCGGCGATGGACCAATCGAACTCGAAGGCGGATCTCACGGGCGTGCTGACCACTCGTCAGCGCGTCGAACGTGTCACCGAGATGGAGGGCACCTCGTGCATCGGCTGCCACAAGACGCAGATGAACCCGTGGGGCTTCGCCTTCGAGGGCTTCGATTCGCTGGGCCGCGCGCGCAGCACCGAACGCGTGCTCGATGACAAGGGCGGGCTGCTCGGCGAGAAGCCGATCGACACCGCCGCGCTGGTGCGGCTGGCCGACGGCTCGTCGCGCGCCGTCGCCTCGCCGGCGGCCACGCAGCAGTACATCCTCGACAGCGGCCAGTTCGAGCGCTGCTTCGCACGCAACTACGTCCGCTACAGCTTCGGCCGTCCCGAGACCGCCGCCGACGGCGCACTGATGGAAGCCCTGCGCGTGCAGGCCGCCAACGGCGCCAACCTGCGCAGCCTGTTCGCATCCGTCGCGCTTCGCACCGAGTTCACCACGATCCAGAGGGCGCAATGAAACCCGCATTCAACCCCTTGTCGCGCCGGCAGTTCCTGCTCGGCGCCGGCGGCACCGCACTCGCGCTGCCCCTGCTGCCTTCGCTGCTGCCGCGCGAGGCGCGCGCCGCCACCGAGGCAGCCGCCTCGGCCGAGCGCTTCTTCGTGCACACCACCACCTGGCACGGCGTGTTCCAGAGCCAGTTCTTCGGACCGCTGCTCGACCAGGCGCCTGCGGCAACGCAGAGCTACGGCGGCATCACGATCCGCCAGGCCCAGCTCGCTGCCGCGGCCAAGGCCTCGGGCGACATGACGGTGATCAGCGACATCCTGCGGGCGAAGAGCTCGAAGCTGACGGCACGCATGTTGTCGAAGCTGAACATCATCAACGGGCTCGACTTCGCGGTGGGCAGCGGCCACAACCGCGGCGGCACGCTGGGCGGCGACGCCACCAACCCGACCATCGACCAGGTGCTGGGCAGCTCGAGCAGCTTCTACCCGACCGCGGTGCTGCAGCCGGCGATCGTGCGCAACCTGGTGTCGCTGTCGAAATCCGGCACCGCCACCGTGCAGACCACGCCGACCGCCGAGAGCAACGTCAAGCTGTTCGATCGCCTCTTCAAGAACGCAGGCGGCGGTGGCACCCCCACGCCGACGCCGACCGACAAGACGGTGCTGGTCGACCGCGTGAAGGAACACGCCGACCTGGTGATGGCCGATGCCTCGTGCTCGGCCGACTGCAAGTCGCGGCTCGGCGACTACCTCGACCTGCTGAACCAGGTCGAAGGCAAGCTCGCGCAGACGCCGGTCAGCAGCACCTTCCAGCGCCCGACCAGCGACACCTCGTCGCTGGAATCGGCGGCCGGCTTCTATGGCCAGCCGCCGAGCCAGGCGCAGGTGGAGCAGCTGTGGAACGACATCGTGGTGGCCGCCTTCTCGGCCGGCATCAGCCGCGTCTACGTGAACGGTTCCACCTCGTACACCTTCGGCCCGGAGCCGGAACACGCCTGGCACAACGACTACGCGCACGCGCTGGACGACAGCGCCAAGCGCGCCGGCTTCAACGCCGCGGTGCAGCTGCAGTTCGAGAGCTGCATGCTCGACATGGCCGCGAAGATGGACCAGGTGAAGACGGCCGACGGCAAGACGCTGTTCGACAAGGCGCTGATCGCGAGCGGCTTCGAGCTCGGCTCGGGCGGCAACCCGGGCCACCACCACAACCGCTGCATCCCGATCATCGCGCTCGGCGATGCCGGCGGCTATTTCAAGACCGGCCAGTCGCTGGACTACCGCGACCTGAACTCGTTCAACTGGTCATCGGACCCGCACTGGTACTCGGGCCTGCTGTACACGCAGTGGATGGGCATGGTGCTGCGCGCGATGGGCGTGAGCACCAGCGACATGAACACCACCGCCTGGGGCTACCCGAACGTGCGCGGCGCCAACGGCGACCACACCGACGCGATCTGGTCGGTGGCCGGGCAGGACCTGCCGTGGATGAAGGCCTGATGCGATGAAGCGCACCTTCCTTCACCTCCTCGCGGCGCCGGCGTTGGCGCTGGCCGCCGCCGGGCCCGCTCTGGCGCAGAGCGCCAGCAACGGCCAGATGCTGTTCACGACCACGCTGGTCGCCGGCAAGCAGAGCTGCAGCAACAGCGCCTGCCACGGCACGATCCCGGCGAACCCGCTGAACCGCATCGCCAACGGCACGAGCGCGTCCAACATCAAGGGCATCATCGTGACCAACACGCAGATGAACTTCCTGCAGGGGAAGCTCACCGATGCGCAGTTGAACGACCTGGCGGCCTACATCGGCCAGCAGCTCGGCCGCACGCCGAGCTACCTGCCGACCACGCCCGAGCCGGCACCGTCGGTCAGCCCGGGCAGCCTCACTTTCACGAGCCAGGCGCTCGGCACCACCAGCGCCGCGCAGACCTTCTCGGTCAACAACTCGGTGGGCGCGGGCGCGGCCCTGGTGATCAGCAGCCTCGGGCTCACCGCGGGCAGCGATTTCGCCATCAGCGGCGGCACCTGCAAGGTGGGCACCTCGCTCACCGCCGGCACCGCCTGCTCGGTGACGGTGACCTTCAAGCCCACGCTCGCCGGCACGCGCTCGGCCACGCTGACCGTGGGCCACAACGGCGCCACCGGCAGCAGCACCGCGACGCTCTCGGGCACCGGCGCCGACAGCTCGCCGACGGTGACGCTGTCGCCGACCACGCTGAGCTTCTCGCAGACGGTGGGCGCCAGCTCCGACCCGCTGCGCGTGACGCTGGGCAACAGCGGCACCGCGGCGCTGACGGTCAACTCGCTGACGGTGAGCGGCGCGCAGGCCGCGGAGTTCGCGATYGCCTCGGCCTCGACCTGCAAGGCCGGCACCAGCGTCGCCGCGGGCAGCAACTGCTTCATCGACATCGCCTTCACGCCGGCGGCCACCGGGGCGCGCGCCGCGAGCCTCGCGATCGCCCACAGCGGGGGCAGCACCGCTGCGACGGTGGCCTTGAGCGGCACCGGCAATGCGAACGCGCAGCCCGGGCTGGCGCTCGACGCGATCGTGCTGGACCTCGGCGCGCAAGGCCTCGCGACCACCGGTGCCGCGCGCACCGCGACGGTCACGAACAACGGCCAGGCCGACCTGAAGATCAGCAAGGTCAGCGCGAGCGGCACCAATGCCGCCGACATGGTGCTCGGCGGCACCTGTGCCGGCGCGACGGTGGCGCCGGCGGCGAGCTGCACGGTGACCGTGGCGCTGAAGCCGAGCGCGCTCGGCCCGCGTTCGGCCAGCGTCGAGATCGCGAGCAACGCGCCCAGCGGCACGGCCTCGCTGTCGGTCGGCGGGGTCGGCATCGCGATCGCGTCGCCGGAGCTGACGCTGTCGCAGCCGTCGATCGGCTTCGGCCAGGTGTCGATGGGCACGACCTCGCTGCCGCGCTCGGTGACGGTGTCGAACACCGGCAGCGCGGCGCTGCAGATCGCGAGCATCGTCAGCAGCTCGACCGAGTTCAAGGCCAGCCACGATTGCGCGGCCAGCCTGGCGCCCGGCGTGGTCTGCACGCTGACGGTGACCTACGCACCGGCGGCCGACAACGCGGCCGAGACGGTGACGATCATGTCGAACGCGTTCAGCTCGCCGAACAGCGTGGTGCTGACCGGCCAGGGCACGACGGCGGTGCTGCCGGTGCTGGCCTGGCAGGGCAACACCAACGCGCTGCAGTTCGCGTCGACCGAGGTCGGCAAGACGGCGACCGGCAGCCCGCTGACGCTGGTGAACAACGGGCCGGGGCCGGTGACGGTGTCGTCGATCGGCATCTCGGGCGCGCAGGCCAATGCGTTCTCGGTCGGCGGCGGCACCTGCGTCGGCGGCATCACGCTGGCCGCCAGCGCGAGCTGCACGGTGGTCGTCAGCTTCGTGCCCGACGTGGCCGGCATGCGCAGCGCGGTGCTGCTGGTCGCCTCGAGCGGCAGCAACCCGCCGGATGTCGCACTGAGCGGCAGCGGCGTGGCGGCCTCGACCGGGGGTGGCGGTGGTGGTGGAACGACGCCGCCTGACACCGGTGGCGGCGGTGGCACGACCCCGCCCGACACCGGCGGCGGTGGTGGCACGACTCCCCCGGCCACCGGCACGCTCGCGGTGGCGCCGACGGCCCTCGACTACCGCTCGACCACGGTGCGCACCGGTGCGCGCAGTGATCCGCTGACGGTGCGCATCTCCAACAGCTCGGCGGCGACCGCGACGATCTCGGCGGTGACGACGAGCGCCGGCTTCATCGTCGCGTCCGGCTCGGCCTCCGATGCCTGCCCGGGCGTGCCGTGGACGCTGGCCGCCGGCAAGTCGTGCACGGTGACGGTGGTGTTCGCCCCCGGCAGCGGCGGTGCGATGCACGGCACGCTGAAGGTGATGTCGTCCGCCGGCCAGGCCACCGAGGTGGCGCTGTCGGCCCAGGCCGAAACCCCATCGACCAACGAAGGCGCGGGCGCGCTCGATGCCCGCTGGCTCGCACTGCTGGTGCTCGCCATCGCGGCGCTGCAGGTGCGCCGCCGCAATCCCGTTCTTGTTTCTGCTTCTGTCTCGAAGGAAATCGCTTGATGAACCCGATCAACCGCTGGTCCGCCCTCGCGCTGGCCCTGTCCACCAGCCTCTTCGCCGCGCTGCCCGCGGCCGCCGTCGACGCCGGCACCCAGGCGCCCGAGTTCCAGCTGAACGGTTCGCGCAGCGCGGTGAACCTCGGCGCGATGAAGGGCAAGGTCGTGTACCTCGACTTCTGGGCCTCGTGGTGCGGCCCGTGCAAGCAGTCGTTCCCGTGGATGAACGAAATGCAGGCGAAGTACGGCGCGAAGGGCCTGCAGATCGTCGGCATCAACCTCGACTCGAAGCGGGCCGACGCCGACAAGTTCCTGGCCGAGGTGCCGGCGAGCTTCGTGGTGGCCTTCGATGCGCAGGGCGACACGCCGAAGCGCTATGGCGTGAAGGGCATGCCGACCTCGGTGCTGATCGGCGCCGACGGCAAGGTGATCCAGATGCACGCCGGGTTCCGCGAGGACGAGCGCAAGGCGCTCGAAGACGCGATCGTCGCGGCGCTGAAGTGACCGCTGCCATGACCAGGAAGACATTGACCGCCCTGCTCGTGCTCGGCGCCGCCCTCTCCGGCTGCTCCGTGCTGCAACCTCCGCAACCGTGGGAGAAGGGCCTGCTCGCGAAGCCGGAGATGACCCTCGGCGGCGACGCGCTCGAAGGGCGCTTCGACGTGCACATCCTGAACAGCAAGGAAGCGGCCTCGGGCGGCTCCGGTGTCGGCGGAGGCGGTTGTGGCTGCAACTAAGACGGCCCGCGTCGGCAACCTGGTCGCCGCGGCGCTCGCGCTGCCGGGCGTGCTGGCCGCGGGCGCGGCGCGCGCCGAAGACCCGCCGGAGCACGGCCTGATCGCGTTCAAGTACCTGCAGTACAAGGACAGCCAGGCCGTCAACGTGCGCTACCCGTACTACGACGGCAGCGAAGGCAGCCGGCTCAACCGCATCACCGTGAAGGCGCCGTCGCTGTACGTGATGGCGCCGATCGGCCGCTGGTCGATCGAGGGCTCGGGCGTGATCGACGACGTGTCGGGCGCGACGCCGCGCTACTACAGCGACGTGTCGGGCGCCTCGCGCTCGCCGGGCATGGAAGACAAGCGCAAGGCCGGCGACCTGAAGGTGACGCGCTACTTCGAGCGCGGCGCCCTCGCGCTCGGCACCGCGCACTCGAGCGAGAACGACTACAAGTCGAGCGCGCTGTCGCTCGAAGGCCGCGTCGCGACCGCCGACAACAACACCACGTTCAACATCGGCATCGCCGGCACGCGCGACCGCATCGACCCGGTCAACGCGGTCGTCATCGACGAGCGCAAGACCACCTCGGAGCTGACGCTGGGCGTGACGCAGGCGCTGTCGCCGCGCGACATCGCGCAGCTGAGCCTGACCTACTCGGTGGGCCGCGGCTACTTCAACGACCCGTACAAGCTGTACGACCACCGGCCGCGCGAGCGCGATGCGAGCATCGGCATGCTGCGCTGGAACCACCACTTCGAATCGGTGTCGGGCACGCTGCGCACGAGCTACCGCTACTACAGCGACACCTTCGGCATCCGCTCGAACACGCTGGAGACGGCGTGGGTGCAGCCGGTGTCGGAGCTGTTCTCGGTGACGCCGTCGTTCCGCTACTACACGCAGAACGCCGCGTCGTTCTACTACGACCCGGTGCTCGACACCGCGGTGTACCCGGGGCCGGTCGGCACGCCCGAGTTCTCGTCGGCCGACCAGCGGCTGTCGGCCTTCGGCGGCATCACGCTCGGCCTGAAGCTGGAGTTGCACTTCGGCAACTGGACCACCGACCTGAAGCTCGAGCGCTACCAGCAGCGCTCGGACTGGCGCCTCGGCGGCAAGGGCTCGCCCGGCATCGACACCTTCGACGCAACGATCGTGCAGTGGGGTCTCGCGACCCGCTTCTGACCCCTACGGAACCCTCGCCCATGAACGACATCCTTTTCCGTTCCCGCCGCGTGGCGCTGAGCGCCTTGCTGCTGCTCGCCGCCTGCGGTGGCGGCAATGACGATGCGCCGGCACCGTCGCCGGTGGGCGGGGGGGCGCCGGCGCCTGCTCCGGCTCCGGCTCCGGCTCCGGCTCCTGCGCCTTCACCAGCGCCTGCTCCCACGCCTTCGCCGGCACCGGCTCCCGCTCCCACGCCAGCACCGGCGCCTGCGCCGACTCCTGCACCCGCACCGGCTCCCACGCCTGCACCGGCTCCCGCACCAGCGCCCACACCGGCACCGGCACCTGCTCCCTCTCCGGCCCCCGCGCCTGCGCCGGCACCCGCCCCGGCCCCTGCGCCTGCACCCGCCCCCGCAGCGGCCACGCTCTCGTGGCGCGCCGTCAGCCTCGCCAGCGCCGAGTTCGCGCCCGGCAGCCTGCCCGGCACCTACAACACCGACTACGTCTACCCGTCGGCGTCGAGCGCGGCCTACTTCAAGAGCAAGGGCATGAACGCGGTGCGCCTGCCCTTCCTGTGGGAGCGGCTGCAACCGTCGCTGAACCAGCCCTTCGACGCAACCGAGCTGTCGCGGCTCACCACCTTCGTGCAGCAGGTCACCGCCACCGGCGTCACGGTGCTGATCGATCCGCACAACTACGCGCGCTACCGCGGCAACCTGATCGGCTCGGCGCAGGTGCCGAACGCGGCCTTCGCCGATTTCTGGTCGCGCCTGGCGACGCAGTTCAAGGGCAATCCGAACGTCGCGTTCGGGCTGATGAACGAGCCGCACGACATCGCGACCGAGCAGTGGCTCGCGGCGGCCAACGCCGCGCTGGCCGCGATCCGAACCACCGGCGCGACCAACGTCGTCACCGTGCCGGGCAACGCCTGGACCGGCGCGCACAGCTGGCTGCAGGACTGGTACGGCACCGCGAACGGCACCGTGATGAAGGGCATCGTCGACCCGGGCAAGAACATGGTGTTCGAGGTGCACCAGTACCTCGACGCCGATTCGTCCGGCACCAAGCCGGACTGCGCCAGCGCCACCATCGGCGCCGAGCGCCTGCAGGCCTTCACGACCTGGGCGCGCAGCAACGGCTACCGCGCCGTACTCGGCGAAGTGGGTGCCGCATCGAACGCCACCTGCGACCTGGCCGTGGCCAACGCACTCGGCCACCTGAAATCCAACGCCGACGTCTGGGCCGGCTGGGTCTGGTGGGCGGCCGGCCCCTGGTGGGGCAGCTACATGTATTCGATCGAACCCGCAGGCAGCACCGACAAGCCGCAGATGAACGTGCTGAAGCCGTACCTGCAGTGACCTGTTTTCTCTGAATTCAACACATCAAGGGACTCCACATGAAAAGCCAAAAACGCCAGCGCGGACGCGCCGGTGTGAGCCTGCTGTTCTCGCTCGTTCTCGCCGCCTGCGGTGGCAACGACAGCAATGACAACCCGGCACCGTCACCGACGAGCCATGCGCCGGCCCCGGCGCCCACCACCACGCCGTCGCCGTCGCCTTCTCCTTCGCCTGCCCCCGCACCGGCCCCGTCGCCCTCGCCGGCACCGGCGCCTGCGCCCACGCCGTCTCCCGCGCCGGCACCTTCCCCGTCGCCGGCACCGGCTCCGGCCCCCACGCCCTCGCCCGCCCCGGCGCCTTCTCCTGCGCCGGCTCCTGCGCCCGCACCAGCACCGTCGCCGGCTCCCGCACCGGCCCCTTCGCCTTCTCCGGCACCCGCTCCCGCACCGGCCCCGGCCCCGGCGAGCGATCTGATCACCACCGGCAACCCGTACGCCGACGCGCTGTTCTACGTGGACCCCGACTACGGCACCCAGGTCGCGCAATCGCTGACCCGCGTGACCGCCTCGGCCACCGACACCGCGCTGGTGAAGGCGGCCGCCAAGTTCCCGACCGCCGTCTGGCTGGACCGCATCGGCGCGATCGACGGCGCCAAGGCCAGCGGTGGCGCGATGGGCCTGGTCGAGCACCTCGACGCGGCCGTCGCGCAGCAGAAGACGCTGAGCGGCAGCACGCTGAAGCCGATGACGATCCAGCTCGTCGTGTACGACCTGCCCGACCGCGACTGCGCCGCGCTGGCCTCGAACGGCGAGCTGAGCTCGGCCAACGACGGCATGACGAAGTACAAGACGCAGTACATCGACCGCATCGCCGAGATCCTGGCGCGCCCGGCCTATGCCGGCCTGCGCATCGTCACGGTGATCGAGCCCGACTCGTTCCCGAACATGCTCACCAACATCGGCATCGGCAAGACGATGTGCGATTCGGTGAACAGCAAGGGTGTCTACGTGCAAGGCATCCAGTACACGCTGAACAAGCTGTCGACGCTGAAGAACGTGTACATGTACCTCGACATCGCGCACTCGGGCTGGCTCGGCTGGGACAACAACCGCGCCAAGGCCATCGACGGCTTCAAGACGCTGGTGAAGGGCGCGACGCCCAGCGGCAACCTCGGCATCATCCGCGGCTTCGCGAGCAACACCGCGAACTACACGCCGCTGGACGAGCCGTACTTCGACGGCACCGACGACAACGTCAAGTCGGGTGGCACGACCGAGTTCTACGAGTGGAACCGCATGATCGACGAGCTCAGCTACACCGACAAGCTGCGCACCGAGTTCGTCGCGGCCGGCTTCCCCGACACGCTGTCGTTCATCATCGACACCTCGCGCAACGGCTGGGGCAGCACGAAGCGGCCCACCAAGGCAGCCGCCGATGTGGATGACATGCGCATCGACCGCCGCAACCAGCGCGGCAACTGGTGCAACGTGAAGGACACCGGCATCGGCGAACGGCCCCGCGCCAAGCCGGATGCGAGCCGCCCGCACCTCGACGCGTTCGTGTTCGTCAAACCGCCCGGCGCTTCCGACGGCACCAGCGACAGCACCGCCAACACGCCGAACGCCGAAGGCAAGCGCTTCGACGCGATGTGCGGCTCGGCCAACGTCGACGCGCTGAGCGGCGCACCGCACGCCGGCCAGTGGTTCCACGACCAGTTCCTGATGCTGCTGCGCAATGCGTCGCCGGCGATCAAGTGACGGTCAGCGCATCCATGCCTTCGACATCCACGATATCCATCCAGGAACCACGCCGATGAACCCTTCCCATCGCCCCCGCGCCGCGGCCCTTGCCGTCGCCGCGCTGTTCGCCACCGTCGCCTCACCCGCCTTCGCCAAGGACTGGCCGTCCGGCTACTCGAAGTGCGCCGATGAAGGCGAGACCTGCAAGGCGGGCACCGCCAAACGCTCGGTCTCGTTCGGCATCAAGGACAAGTTCGTGACGAAGACGCTGTCGGGCAACATCGCCTGCACGACCGCGACCTTCGGCTCCGACCCGTACCCCGGCAAAGCCAAGAAGTGCGCCGTCGGCGCGGCCGCGGCGCCCGCCCCGGCTCCGGCACCGTCGCCCGCTCCGGCCCCTGCCCCCGCACCGGCTCCGACG
>NZ_JBFUGW010000131.1:0-18016 GCF_056402735.1 Rhizobacter sp. P3_C12 | reverse complement strand
CGCGGGCGCTGCGCGCCAGCCGCGCCAGGTGCTCATCGAGCCCGCGCGCCTCGCCGCGCTGCGCCCACAGCGTCTCGAACAGCTGGAAGCCCGGGTCCAGCCCGGTCAGGAAGCGCGCCTTCAGCAGGCACTCCTCGAACTCGTCGTCGGCGCGGCTGTCGAGCACGATGCCGGCGCCGATGCCCAGCCGCGCCGGCCGCAGCCCGTCGGCCTCGGCGCCCAGCGTCAGCGTGCGGATCGCCACGTTGAGGCAGAAATCGCCAATGCGCGCTTCGCCCTGCGGCGCGTCGACCCAGCCGATCGCCCCGCAGTACAGGCCGCGCGGCGTGCTCTCCAGCCCGGCGATCAGCTCCATCGTGTGGTGCTTGGGCGCCCCGGTGATCGAGCCGCAGGGGAACACCGCGCGCAGCAGCTCGGCGAAACCGACCTCGGGCCGCACTTGCGCATGGATCGTCGACGTCATCTGGAACAGCGTCGCATACGGCTCGATCGCGAACAGCGACGGCACCTTCACCGAGCCGGTCTGCGCGATGCGGCCCAGGTCGTTGCGCAGCAGGTCGACGATCATCAGGTTCTCGGCGCGGTTCTTGATGTCGAGCGACAGCAGGCGGGCGGTCTCGCTGTCGCTCTCGGGCGCGCGGATGCGCGGCGCCGTGCCCTTCATCGGCCGCGCGGTGAGCAGGCCGGCCTCGTGGCGCAGGAACAGCTCGGGCGAGCGCGACAGCACATGCGGGTTGCCCTCGTCCGGCAGCGCGATCAGCGCGCCATACGCCACCGGCTGGCGCGCGCGCAGGCGGCGGTACAGGTCGACCGGCGAGCCGTACGCGTCGCCATGCAGCCGGTACGTGTAGTTGACCTGGTAGGTCTCGCCGTTGCGGATCGCCTCGTGGATGCGGGCTATCGCACGCGTGAAGCCGGGCTTGTCGACGCTCGGGCGCAGGTTCATCACGCCGCTCGCGCCATCGCTGCTGCGCGCGGCCAGCCACGCATCGACCTCGTCGTTCGACAGCCGCGCCAGCTCGCGGAACATCAGCACCCGCAGCGACGCCGCATCGTCCGGCCGCAGCCGCGCATGCCCGGCCCGCATCAGCTTGGCCCCCCATTCGTAGTCGGCCAGCAGCACCGCATGCAGGCCGGTGCGCAGGTCCGCATCGACCGCGGCCCACACGGCATCGAGCTGCGCCGGATCGACACAACGGTGCTCGCGCTCGAAGCCGGTGCACAGCCGGCTGAGCGGGTTGCCGCGCGTCGCGTGGCAGTCGTCGAGCAGCGCGTAGAGGTCGTTCACACCGGGTCAGCTCCAGTCGTCCATGTCGTGCTTGATCTTGTGGCGGTTGGCGATCAGCTCGTCGACCGAGGGCTCGTTGTTCAACGCGCGCCTGATCGCCAGCTTCGTCGCCTCGTGGTTGGTGCGGTACATGTCCTTCTTGTCGAGGTTCTCGTCCTTCGCGCAGCGCGGGTCGATCCACACCAGGCTGATGATGCACAGCTCGTTGGCGATGTCCTTCGGGATCGTGCCGTCGATCAGGCAGTCGACCACCGCATCGGCCGTCGCGCTCTGCACGACGCCGCCGTAGAGGTCGATGTTGGCGAAGTCCTTCAGCGTGACCTTCGGCACGATGATGGTGGCCGGCCGCACCAGCTGGTTGCAGGCGCGGATCGCGAACATCGCGGTGTGGCCCTTGCTCTGCGCCATCATGTTCGCGAAGGCCTGGCCGACGGGGCCGTCGGTGCGGCCGATCAGGATCTCGGGCATCGCATCGGTGAACTGGCCTTCGCGCGCGAACACGGTGGCTTCGCCGGCGTGGAACAGGTAGGTCTTGGTCATGGAGGCTCTTTCTCGGGTGCTCAGGTTGCCAGGATCAATTCGCCGCGGCCGTCGGACGCGAGGTCGCCCAGATGCCGCTGGATGGCGCGCGACGGCAAGGTTTCGAAGGGTCCGCCGTGGCGTGCGAGGTCGCGGGCCAGCAGTTGCCAGAACACCACTGCGTCGGCCACCGCCGGTACGAAGGTCGGCGCGATCTCCGGAGCCGATGTCGCGAACACCACGCTGCCGCGCCGCATGCCGTAGCCCGCGTGCGCGCCGGCGCGCCCGCCGATCGCGATGGTGCCGGCGACCATGCGCGAGGCGAGGAAGTCGCCCGCATTGCCGAACACCAGCGCCGTGCCGCGCCGCATGCGGTCGCCGAAGCGCTCGCCGGCGTTGCCCTTCACGAGCAGCGTGCCGCCGCGCATGCCGTCCATGCTGCCGGGCAGCGTGCTGGCAGCGAAATCGCCCGCATCRCCATCGACCGTCAGCTGCCCGCCCGCCATCTCGCAGGCCGCCAGCAGGCCGGCCGCGCCGTGCACGCGCAGCTCGCCGCCGGTCATGCAGCCGCCGGCGTAGTGACCGGCCGGGCCGTGCACGGCGATGCGACCGCCCGCCATCTGCCAGCCGACGCGGTCGAAGCGCGACAGGTCGCCATCGAACACCAGCGCGTCGTCATCTTCGGCCTCGATGGTGAAGAACTCGCCCAGCGGCACCCGAGAAGACCCGTGCCCCACGGCCACCTGCCCGATCTGCGCGGCAGACAGGCCGCCCAAGGTGGCCGGCAGCACGCCGCGCAAGTCCACGCGCAGCGCTGGCGCGTGCCGCAGCGTGAGTCGCCAGCCGCTCATGCCGCGGCCTGCGCAGCGAGCAGCTTGCGCAGGTGGAAGTGGAAGGGCCCGAGCTTGCCGCCGTAGTTGCCGGCCGAGATGCGCAGCAGGCCGCCGGCCGCGCCGATCGCGATGCCGGCCTGCATGCCGGCGCGCATCGCCGCGCCGACGTCGGCCTCGGTCAGGCCGTCGATCACGATCTCCATCACGCAGCGCGTCTGCGGCGTGATCTCGCTCTTGGCCGCGAGGCCGAGCAGGCTCGGGCAGAACGCGTCGTTGGTCGACGCACTCAGCGTGGCGTACTTGCTGCCGACCTTCGAGCCCGAGCGCACCACGCCGCCCGGGAACGGCATGATCACGTTGGGCAGCGCCTGCATCGCGGCCACCGCCACCTCGGCCACCGCGAGCGCGGCATCGGTGTCGCGGCACATCAGCAGCAGGTTGCCGCCGCCCACGCACTTGACGACGGCCGTCGTCTCCTGCGCGACGAACTCACCGTCCATCACCGGCACGCGCCAGTAGCGCACGCCGGCGATCACCTTCGAGATCTGCCACCCGTCGCCGAAGAAGCGCAGGTTCTTGCCGAGCGGGATGGGCTCGCCTTCGGCGATGCCGGCGAACACCGCGGTGGTGGGGCAGGTCAGCACGCATTGCCCGACGCGCCGCTCCACCTGCTTCGCGAGCTCCTTGCCCGACATCGAGAAGATCAGCACGCTGACGCCGGGCCGGCCGTCCGGCGTGTCGGCGGGGTCGAGCTCGCGCTCGATGCCGGCCTCGCAGCCGCAGGCGATCACCGAGGTCGCGAAGCCGGTCGCCGACACCGCGGCATGGCGCGCCCAGGTGAGGTTGTGCGCGGTGATGATGAGCCGCGTGGCCTTCATCGGAAAGGCCTCGGCGAAGCTGTCGTCGATGAAGACGCCGTTCTCGATCATGGCGAATGCTCGAAGCAGGCTGTCGGCAGCAGGCGCCCGCCGTTGCAGCAGGTGCACAGCTCGTCATGGTCGATGGCCACCGCATCGAAGTTCACCGAGCCGTGCGCCGCCAGGTGCTTGCGCAGGTAGCCCTCGATGCCGCGGTCGTACGCGGGCTCGACGAAGTGCGTGCCGCCGGTCGGCACCGCGGTGATGCGCCCGGCGCGGGCCACCAGCGTGCCATCCTTGTAGACCCGCTCGGGCGTGCTGAACATCGCCTCGCGGTCGGCGTTCTCGCGGTAGACCGCGATGTCGGCCGCGGCGCCCACGCCGAGGTGGCCGCGGTCCTGCAGGCCGAGCAGCTTCGCCGGCCCGGCGCGCGTCATGATCGCGATCTCGTGCAGGCTCAGCTCGCGCGTGATCGCGCCGAGCGCGCTGTGCGCCGCCACGTCGGGATGCAGCTTCGCCAGCTGCTCGTTGCGGAAGCTTTTGTCCATCAGCAGCCGGATCAGGTGCGGGTAGCTGGTGAAGGGCCCGCCGTTCGGGTGGTCGGTGGTCAGCGCGACGCGCCACGGGTCTTTCACGAGCAGGAAGATCTCCAGCCCGATCGCCCATTGCAGCGCGTTCACATAGCTCTGCTCGCGGTAGCGGAACGGCACCACGCCGCAGCCGGCGTCGCACTCGATGTCGGCACCGATCCACTTGCGCGGGCTGGCGAGCCCCGACTGCGCATGCTGGCGCATCGTGTCGCCCGACGCGGTGACGGTCTGGCCGAACATGATCTGGCCGACGTCGATGCTGACGTTCGGGTTCGCGTTCACCGCCTCGGCCAGCTGGGCCGCGGCCGACGAGAACTTCTTGGCCCCCTCGGTGCCGTAGGCGTGGAACTGCACGTGCGTCAGGTGCGCCGGCAGGCCTTCGAGCGCGGCGATGGTGTCCAGCGTCGACTGGATGTTGCCGGCCACGCCGAGGTTGCTGCCGTGGATGTGCAGCGGGTGCGGCACGCCCAGCTCGCGCAGCGCGCGCGCCAGCGTGTGCACCACCTGCCGTGGCGTGACCTGCCAGTGCACATGGTTCTCGTCGACATCGAGCTTGCGCTGGTTGAACTTGAAGGCCGAGATGCCGGCCGGGTTCACCACCTTGACGCCCATCGCCTTGGTGGCGCGGATCGTCCATGCCATGTAGTCGCGGATGCGCTCGAAGTCCTGCCGCTCAGCCAGCATCTGCAGGAACAGCTCGTCGTTGCCGAGCATCACGTAGGCCCCGTGGTCGAGGATCGGCGTGTCGCCCATCTCCATGTGCGTGTGGCGGGCGTTCGACGGCATCATCGCCGGCTCGAAGGCCGCGGTGTAGCCCATCTCGACGTAGCGGTAGCCGGTGGCCAGCGTGCCCGGCGTGCAGCCGCCGCACGAGGCCAGCTCGAGCGGGTTCGTGGACCGCGCGAACGGGTCGGCGCCACGGCGCTGCAGCTCGGGCAGCAGCAGGCGCGACAGGTTGACCTTGCCGCCGCCGATGTGCGTGTGCATGTCGATGCCGCCGGCCATCACGACGCAGCCGCTCGCATCGACCTCGTCGTCGACGGCCTCGTGCGGCGCGAGCGCGACGATGCGGCCGTCGCGCACGCCGAGGTCGCGCACCTGGGGCTGGCCGTCGTTCGCGGGGTCGATGACCAGGCCGCCGCGCAGGCGCACGCTGCTCATGCGAGGGCTCCTGCGATGCGATCGATCACGCTGGCCAACGTCGGCAAGCCGTCGTCGTGCACCGCGAACAGCGGCAGCATCACCGAGCCATCGGCCCGGAACAGGTGCCCCGGCGAGCCGATGCCCGGCGTCGACACCGGGATGAACACCGCGGCCGGCGCCCGGGCCAGCGCGGGATGGCCGAGCACGACGGTCGGCAGCGTGGTCGCCGGCGGGGCCAGGTCCGGATCGAAGCTCGACACCCACAGCAGGCTGTCGACCGCCGCGTCGGACAGCAGGCGCTGCGCATCGAAGCACAGCGGCTCGTGCTCGAGCCCGAGCGGCCCCGCGCGCGAGCGCAGCGGCAGGCCCGACAGCCAGGTGAACACCTGGTTCACCGTGCCGGCACCGTTGCCGCCGCCCAGCCACATCGCCGCGGCACGGGTGCGCTGGTTCAGCGTGCCGACGGTGCGGTGGATGCCTTCGACGACCAGCGCGCCCTGGTGCGGCAGCGTGCGCGTCTCGCCGACGAACACCGCGTAGCGCGCCTGCCGCAAATGCGTGGCCAGCGACTGCAGCGCCGCCGGTGCCTCGCGCACGGCGCGCCCTGCGACCAATGCGGACAGCAGCGCGACGGTGGTGAACAGGTCGCCGTGCAGCGGGATCGTGTCCACCGTGATGCCCGGACGCGTGCGCAGGCCGTCGAGCACCGCGTCGTCGGCTGTTCCACCGCCCAGCACCACCACCCGCCGCTGCGCCACGAGCGCCTCGCCGACGCCGCACCGATCGAAGAACTCCGGCGCCTGCCGCACCGGCGTGCCGCCGACGCAGACGATCAGGTCGGCGCGCGTGCGCACCTCGGCCAGCGTCGTGAAGAAGCTGCCGCGGTCCTGCGTCGCGCGCAGCGTGGTCATCAGCGCCTCGCCCTCGGCCGCATCGCAGATCGCGCCGGTCCGGCAGGCCAGGCGGTACAGCGCGCGGGCGCCCGACACATCGGTGCCCAGGCCGGCGAACAGCGGTTGCCGGCTCGCGGCGAGCCGCCGGGCCGCTGCCGCGATGGCTTCGGCGAGCGAGCAGTCCTGGCCGTCCACGCGTGGCGAGGCCGTCGAGGGCCGGGCCGTGAACCGCGCCAGCGCATGGCGGGCGCTGGCACAGCCGCTGCCCGACAGCGTGAGGGCACCCGCGTCGTCGACCTGCACCGTGGCGGTGTCGCACAGCAGCAGGCAGAACGGGCAGGTCCAGCGTGCGGTGGCGGCGCGCGGAGTCACGGAGGTGTCGCTCATGTGCCCGTTTCAACGCAAGCGATGTGCCACGAGGCCCGCCCCGGCAACGGCGAGGGCGCCGCGGGTGCGGCGGCCAGAAGCGGGACACAGTGTCTCGGTTCTGGCGGGAGGCACCCTCCGTTCACCCTGAGCCTGTCGAAGGGCCCGATCATCCTGAGCTTGTCGAAGGGTCGTGCCACAGCGTCGCAGGCCTTCGACAAGCTCAGTCCGACCCTTCGACAGGCTCAGGGCGAACGGGGGGAGAGGGAGCGCCTGCGGTTGGCACGAAACGTGATGCGTCGTCCCGTCATGGACGCATGTGCTTCAGATCAGGCAGGCATTCGGGGCAACCCGAGGTCGTGCAGGGCACTGGCCACCAGCCAGGCCGACGCGCCGGCCGCGCCCGCGCGGGTCAGATCGGCGACGCTCGCGATGCCACCGGCACCGATCAGCCGGGTCTGCGGCGAGCGCGCGGCCAGCTGGCGCAGCGTGTCCAGGTCGGGCCCGGCGCCGGAGCCCACGCGCTCCAGCGTCATCACGATGACGCGTGAGGGCCACAGCTCGGGGGCCTCCCAGCAACCGGCCGCGTCCAGGCGTTCGCCGTCGCGGCGGTCGAGCGACAGGATGCCGCGGCCGGGTGCCGTGAAGCAGGCTGCGAGTGCCGCGCGCGAGCGCAGCGATTCGCTGCCGAAGACCGGCACCAGGCGTTGCGCCAGCGGCCCGAGCGCCGCATCCAGCGCGCGCGCCTGCGACACGTCGGCGAAGCCGGCGTCCAGCCAGAGCTCGATGCCCGGCAAGGCCTCGAGCAGTTGCCGCACGACGGCGACCTGGCCCGCGCCGCCCTGCAGCGCATCGAGGTCGGCGACGTACAGCTGCTGCGCCGCACAGTGCTCGCACAGGATGCGCGCGACGGTGCGCGGATCGCTGCTGGCGCACAGCGCCGAGTCGATCGGCCGGTAGTGCTGCCGCTCACCTCGCACGGCGCGCACCACCTGGCCTTGCAGCAGGTCGATGACGGGAATGACAGTCATGCAGTTGAACCGAGGAGCATCGATGAAACGGGTTTTCGTCTACGAGTATCTCAGCGGCGGCGGGCTGATCCCGTCGGCCGGCGATGCCACCGTCAACGACGAGGCGGCGGCGGCCGAACTGCTGCCGCTCGGCCTGTCGATGCGCGATGCGCTGGCGCAGGATCTGTTGCAGGTCGACGACGTGATGGTGTCGGTGGCGGCCAGCGCGCGGGCGCCGCGCGTGCCGGGCAATGCCGAGCCGGTGCGGCCGCGCGGCGGTGAATCGCCGTTCGATTTCGTCGCGCGCCAGGCCGCCCTGCATGACGTGGCCTGGGTCGTCGCGCCCGAGACCGGCGGCCTGCTGGCGCGCATGCAGCAGGTGGTGGGTGCCGCGCGCTGGCTGGGGTGCAGCGCGCAGGCCATCGCGCTGAGCTCGGGCAAGCGCGCCACGCTGCAGCACCTGGCGGGGCAGGGCGTGACCACGCCGCTCGCCTTCGAGCACGTGCCGGAGGTGGATCGCTGGGTGGTCAAGCCCGACGATGGCGCGGGCGGCGTCGCGACCCGGGTGCACACCTGGCAGGACGACGCGCTGAGCGACTGGGACCGGCGCTCGACCGCCGGCAGCCCGATGGCCATCGAGCCCTGGGTCGACGGCGAACCGCTCAGCGTGTCGATGCTGTGCACCGCGCAGGGCAGCGAGGTGCTCAGCGTGAACCGCCAGGACATTGCCATCGATGCGGACGGCACCTTGTCGTTCGAAGGGGTCGAGGTGAATGCGATCGCGCTCGACAGCGAGCGCGGGCGGGCGCTGTCGCGGCTGGCCGCGCAGGTGGCGAAGGGCATCCCGGGCCTGCGTGGCTTCGTCGGCATCGACGTGGTGTGGCACCCGCGCTGCGGGCCGGTGCTGATCGAGGTGAACCCGCGCGTCACCTGCGCCTACGTGGGCCTGTCGGCGGCGCTCGGCCGCAACCTCGCGGCCGACCTGCTGCGCGAGCATGCCGTCGGCGCGGCGGGCGACGGCCATGGATGACGCCACCGTCGTCGGCTGGGACATCGGCGGCGCGCACGTCAAGGCCTGCCTGCTGCAGCGCGGCCGCGTGGTCGACGTCGCGCAATGGGCCTGCCCGTTGTGGCAGGGCATCGAACACCTGGAGCGCGCGCTGCAATCGGCCCGTGAGCGCTGGCCCGCGGCCGCGCAGGCCCGGCACGCAGTGACGATGACGGGCGAGATGGTCGACCTGTTCGAGCACCGCGAGGCCGGCGTGCAGCGCATCGCGGCGCTGCTGTGCGAGGCCTGGCCCGCAGCGCCGGTGCAGTTCTTCACCGGGGACGAGGGCTGGTGCGACGGCGAACGCGTGGCCGCCGAGTGGCAGCACATCGCTTCGGCCAACTGGCTGGCCACGGCGTTGCACGCGGCGCGCGACCTCGAGGGTTTTCAAAGAGAGGGCGTGCTGATCGACATCGGCAGCACCACCACCGACATCATCGCGTTCAAGCACGGGCAGGTCGTCACGCAGGCGCGCAGCGACGTGCAGCGCCTGGCCACCGGCGAGCTCGTCTACCAGGGCGTGGTGCGCACGCCGCTGTGCGGGCTGGCGCGGCAGATTGCGTGGCGCGGCGAGCGGCTCAACGTGATGAACGAGTACTTCGCCACCGTGGCCGACGTGTACCGCCTGACCGGCGAGCTGGACCCGGCGCACGACCTGTACCCGAGCGCCGACAACGCGCCGAAGGACCTGCCGGCCACGCGCAAGCGGCTGGCGCGGATGATCGGCATGGATGCGCGCGATGCCTGCGATGGCGAGTGGCTGGTGTTCGCGCAGGACTGGCGCGCCGCGCAGGTGGACGAACTGGGCGCGCAACTGCAGCGCGTGATGGCGATGCACCGGATGTCGGCCGATGCCGTCGTCGTCAGCGCAGGGTGTGGCGATTTCCTGGTGGCCGACGTGCTGGCCGCCGCGCACGGTGCGGCCTGCGCGTGCCGCCGCTACGGCAGCGACCTGGCCCGCCTGGCGCCCGGCGCCGCACCGGCGGTGGCGGGCTGGGCGCAGGTGTGCGCGCCGAGCGTGGCGGTGGCGATGCTGCTCGACATGGAGCTGCGCTGATGTGGGTCGTCAAGCTCGGCGGCAGCCTGTGCGCCGACCCCGTGCTGCCGCAGTGGCTGGACCTGCTGGCCCAGCTGGGCGGAGGCCGCGTGACGCTGGTGTCCGGCGGCGGCAGCCTGGCCGACGAAGTGCGGCGCCTGCAGTCGCACTGGCAGTTCAACGACCTGGCGGCGCACAACATGGCGGTGCTGGCGATGGCGCAGACCGCCTACCAGTTCAACGCGCTGAACCCCGCGTTGCAACTGGCGACGAGCCGCAGTGACATCCGGCGCGTGCTGCACAAGGGGCAGACGGCGCTCTGGCTTCCGTTCGAGCTGCAACGCGAGCAGCCCGACGGGCAGACCAACTGGGAGGTCACGTCCGACAGCATCGCGCTGGACCTGGCGCGGCGGCTCAATGCGGAGCGGCTGGTGGTGGTGAAGTCGTGCCGGATGGACGGTTCGCCGACGCTGGCGCAGCTGGGCGAGCAGGGCATCGTCGACGCGCGCTTCGCGACGCTGGCGGACGGGGCGGCCTTCCCGATCGAGATCATTCACAAGGGCGACCTGGAGGGGATGCGGGCGTTGTTGTATGGCGAGAGCCGGGTGCTGGGGGCGGGGCGGGCGTTCCCGTAGATCAGCCCGTCAGGATGAGTTCGAGAGCCTTCTTCCCGCCTGGCACAACCCCTGTCGCCAACTTCTGGTCCATCGTGGCCAGGCGCCCACCGTTTGTGTGTGCGAGTGCGAGCAGGTAGCTATCGGTCACGCGCGAGTGACTCGAGAGAAGTTCTGGCGCAAAGAGCTCCTCGTCAGCGATGCTCACATCGTCGTGCCAGAAGGTGTGGCCAGCGAGACCGCGGATCGCCGTCAGTGACCGGAGGACCACGCTGCAAAGCCCTTGCGCCCGACCCGAGCGAACCAATCGTGCGCTGGGTCATGCTGGATGTGCGCGGGGTCGACAAGAGCGATCAGGACATTGACGTCCAGCAGATACACGGTCACGGCAGTTCGTCGCGCAAGTGGTTGACCAGTTCCGGCGTGATCGTGGTTGCGCCACGGCGGCTCGGTAGCAGCGGCACACCGTTTCGTTCCGCGGGGGTTGAGCGTGCCGTCCGCGCCAGGCCCTGCCGAGCGAGGTCGGAAATGACTTCACCAACGGTCTTGCGGTCCCGCTCCGCGAGATGCTTTGCCGTGGCCAGAATATCGTCGTCAATGGCGAGCGTTGTTCGCATGGTTCACCTCTGATGCGCCGCATCGTACATCACGCATCAGGCAGTCAGCTGAGCGCTGACGCACCGGGTGAGTCGGGTGAGCCGGAGAAAGCGCCCCGGCCGCCAGGCCGAGGCTGCGAACACCACCCTCTCTCAATATTCGTCGTCCGGATGGAACGGCCGCCCGTACTCCGGCGTCTCGTGCGACGGATACGGCCCCATCCGGCCCGGCGAGCCGTACGACGGCACGATGCGGGTGTTGGCGTACTGGCGCGGCGCGATGACGGCCTCGGTCGCGTAGCGGCTGTCGGCCATGTCGCCGCGGGTGTCGTGGCGCGACAGGCGGCGGTCGCCATGGGGGTCGCCCTGCGAGGCCTGCTGGCCCCACGCGATGTCGCGTCCCGGGGTGAGGAATTGCGGATGCTGCACGTAGACGGCGCCGACGGCAGGCATGCCGCGCTCGCCGGGGTAGCGCGGCGTCTCGTAGCGCGGCGGCTCCGGCTCGCCCGATTGGGTGGCGCTGTCTGCCCAGTCCTCGGCGTAGCTGCGTTCGCGCGAGACGTAGAAGCCGTTGCCGCGTTCGAGCCCGCTGTTGGAGCCGCCATGGCCGCGGCGCGGGCCTTGCTGGACGAGCGAGTTCATCCCCGCCTGGTTGGTGCCGTGGTAGCCCACCGGCTGGAAGCCGCGCCTGCGCAAGTCGTCGGTGCGCCGCTGGATCTCGGCGCGCGACGGTGCGCCGCCGGTCAGGGCGCTGCCCGAGTAGTGCGAGTGGTTGGAGTCGTCGCTGTCGTCGTCCGAATCGTGCCTGAGCGACAGGCCGGAGCTTTCGTAGGCGGTGCGCTGGCGACGCGGCGACGAACTCGAGCTGCGCAGCGGGTTGCCCCGGCTGTCGCACGGCGTGCCATCGCGCAGCGTGTAGCGCGTGCCGCCCTTCAGCCCATATTGATCGGGCGGCACGGCGGTCTTGTTGTCGCCGCTGCCCATGATGCGCAGGCTCGCCACGGCCTCGTGCGTCTGGTGGTTGGTGACGATGAAGACACCGGATTTCGACTCGACGCCCGTCAGGTGGACGTGCTCGCCCGTTTCCGGATGGATGAAGTGGGGTGTCGCATACGGCTCGCCATTCGGCTGCGACGGCTTCTGGCCGCTGCCGGGCTGGTAGGTCACGGCGCTTGAGAGTTCGAAGTTGCTGTTGGTGGGGCCGCGGGGGGTGCGCGCCGTGCCGGACGCATTCGAGGTGCGCGTTGCCAGCGTTCCGAGCGAGCCATCCACCGATCGCGAGCGCGCGCCGGCGGAGGTGTTCGAGGCCGGGCTGTCCGATCGCTGCGTTTCAGATGCCGTGGAGGCTGGGCGAGCTCCGTGGGTCTGGTTGACTTTCATCATGGCAATGGCTTCCTGTGTGGGGAGAAGGGGCGCGGAGACGGCGGGGTTGCAGCCCGCTTCAACGCTTCTCCAGTGTTGGAGCCGGCCCGACCCGGGCGGTGATGGAAAAGCGAAGCCGACGACCGCCCGGCGCAACGCCGGGACCCTGTTCCTGCAGGGCTTGCCAGACACGCTGCCAGCAGCGGTGCCGCGGAGTGATTCAGCAACCGCCGGGCCATGGTTCACTTCATCTCGTAGTGGTCGTTCACGTAGGTCATGGGGATCCACCGGTAGCCTGTGCCATCGCGGCGCAGATGGCCGACGCCGGGGAACGAGATGTGGTCGGCCGCGACCCAGTACCGGCCCTTGACCGCGTCGGCGAACGCCTTCTTGCGCGTTGCTGCGGCGGCCTTGGGATCGACGTCGAAGACGATCGTCACGCCCGGGTCGGGCATCTGAACTTCCGCCACGTGAACCAGGTCGCCCCAGAAGACCAGCTTCTCGCCCTTGCTCTCGAGCGCGTAGAACGTGTGGCCCGGTGTGTGGCCCGGAGCGGGGATGGAACGGATGCCGGCGAACAGCTCGGTCGCGCCGGAGAACGTCTTCACCTTGCCGGCATCGACATAGGGCTGCACCTTGGCCGAAGCCTCGTCGAAGTACTTCTTCGTCGCCTCCGGCGCCCGGGCGCGATTCTCGGGATTCAGCCAGTACGCGACCTCCTTCTGCTCGATGTGGACCGTGGCGTTGGGAAACACGATGCGCTTGCCATCCATCAAGCCACCGGTGTGGTCGGTGTGGACGTGCGTGATCAGGATGTCGGTGATCTGCTCCGGGGTGACGCCCACCGCCTTGAGACTGGCCTCGAGCTTGTTCAACGTCGGGCCGTAGAGCTCGCCGGTGCCGGCGTCCATCAGGATCAGGCGGTCGCCCGCCCGGATCAGGTAGGCATTGACCGAGGCATCGACCTCGGTCGTCTGATACGTGTCCGCCAGGCGCGACGCCACCTTGCCGGGCTGGGCGTTGGTCAGCAGCTTCAGCGTCGGGATCGGCAGCGTGCCGTCGGACAGCGCCGCGATCTCGAAGTCGCCGAGCTTGAAGTGGTAGTAGCCGGCTTGATAGCGGCTCACCTTGGTCGCAGGCGCCTCGGCCGCGGATGATGAGACCGGGGCGACCAGGCTGGTGGCGACAGCGGCGGCCAGGAAGGCCGCAAGGAATGTGCGTTTCATCGTGAGGCTCTGTGAAGTGGTGAAAGGCACTATAGTTATCGCCATTTGGTTGATAAAGATTGAAATCATGATTTCACAATCAATGATATGGAAACAATGATCGACAACCTGGTCGAGCTGACGATCTTCGACAAGGTCGCCAGTGCCGGCAGTCTCACGGGGGCCGCGAACGAGCTGGGCCTGTCTCTGGCAGTGGTCAGCAAGCGCTTGGCCAGCCTCGAGGCGCGCATGGGCGTTCGCCTGCTCAACCGGACCACACGGCGGCAATCAATGACGCAGGAAGGCGAACGCTTCCACCTGCATTGCGTGCGCATCCTTGCGGAGGTGCAGCAGGCCGAGGCGGTGATGCAGCACAGCCGCACCGAGATCAACGGACACCTGCGGGTGACGGCGACGCGCATGCTCGGCACGCGCTATCTCGCAGCGCTGGCGGCGCAGTTCCAGGCCATGCATCCGGCGTTGAGGATCGAGCTCGTCTTGAGCGACGACGTCGTGGATCTCGTGGAGCAAGGCATTGACCTGGCGCTGCGCTTCGGGGTGCTCGACGACTCGACGATGACGGCACGCCACATCGCCGACAGCGAGCTCGTCCTGTGCGCCGCGCCGGACTACTTGCGGCGCTTCGGCTCTCCCGACACGCCTGCTGCGCTCTCAGCGCACAACTGCATCCTCTACGGCACGCGAAGCACGCGGCACTGGCTCTTCCAGCACGAAGGCAAACCGGTCTCGGCCGAGGTGAACGCGACCTTCCTGTGCAATGACGGCAACGCGGCCAAAGCGCTCGCGCTCGCCGGCGGCGGGATCTTTCTCAAGTCGATATGGGATGTGGGCTCGGAACTGAGGGATGGAACGCTGGTGCGCGTGCTGGGGCGATACAGCATCCCCAGCGCACCGCTGCATGTCGTGTACCCGCATGCATTGCATCTGGCCCCGCGAGTACGCCACTTTGCCGACTACGCTCTCAAGAGCCTTCGCGGCGAATGGGCGCTGCTTGCCGACAAGGCCTCCGCGGGGGATCGCTCTCCGATGGAGGTTTGATTCTGAGAGGACTCTTGCCTGAGCGATCGGGCCGGCCAAGCCATGACGCCGATCCGTCGATGCCGCCTCAGGGCAGCGTCGCAGGAACCTGCCCCAGCAATTCAACCAATCCACGCAGCTTCTGCGCATCAAGCGTCGAAGACCGATCGCCTGCGCACACCGCACTTCGAAAGCCCGCAAAGTCGGGCGCGAGCTGTTGCAGCGCCGACAGGTCCGGCAGCCGCAACGCACCGGCCAGCCCGACCAGCTTGTCGGCGCGACGCACTGTCGCGACGAATTGCTGCAGCACCGGCATGGCCACGCACGCGAAGAGGCTGCCGGCATGCTTGTCGGCGGTGTCGGCCATCAGCCCCGGAAAGCCGAGCCGGCAGGCCTGCGCGATCAACTCGAAATCGAGCCCGGCGTCGGCAATGAACACCGGCACCACCGCATGACGGCTGGCGGCCAACCGGTCGAGCACCGCAGCCGCCTGCGGTGACGGCGCGATGCCGACCTTCACGTAGTCGACCTCGCAGGCACCGACGGCTTCGACGCGCGCGGCGATGAGGTCAGTCTCGTGCATGCCCATGTCGCCGATGGTCGCGCTGATCGGTAGCGCGATGCCGCGTTCGCGCAATGCCTGCACGATCGCGCGGATCGTCGCCACCGGCAGCCCGCCCAGCGCCCCGTCGCGCGGTTCCTTCAGATCGATGAAATCCGCACCACCTTCGGCTGCGAGCAAGGCCTCATCCACGCTTCTCACACTGACCAGCAAGCGCATGCGGTCCATCACCGCGCCTCCTTCGCATCGACACCCGCGCGATGCCGCACCACCGCCTCGCGCAACCACCCCCAGGCCTCGCGCTCGCCCTCACCGGCCGTCTTGTCGATCGCGATCTGCAGATACGCCATCTCGGCGTCGATCTTCTCCGGCGCCAGCATGTGCAGCCGGCTGATCAGCACCGCCCCTTCGATCACCGCCGCCTGCGCGCGGTTGAAGCCGATGAACGACGCATGCGCCACCTCGTGCACCCGCGCCATCAACAGCACCGGCCGCTGCACGTCGTCGCGCCGCTCGGCCAGCGCCAGCTCCACGTGGCCGAGCGCGTTCGCGAGCCGCCGGCCGGCGATCTTCTCGGCCGCCACCAGCGGCCAGAGCTTGCGCCCGGTCACGCAGCCGGCGAACACGCGGGTGTCGGTCAGCAGGTTCAGCACCGCATGGCCGGTGGCGACGATGTTGTCGTGCGTGGCCGACGGCTTGAACGGCATCAGCACCACCCGGTCGTCCTGGTAGCGCACGCCCATCGGCGCCACGTGCGGCACGCCGTCGGCCGACAGCGTGGTCACCACCGTCTCGTAGATGACGTCGTTCATGCTTTCGCTCTCTTGTTCGGATCTCTCGCCTGGCCGGTGCTCATCGTGGTCCCCGGCGCGCACCAGCCGCCCAGGTCCTGCGCGCGCGTCTCGACCGCGACGCCCCAGTCGAGCGGCTGGTCCTGCACGTAGCGCTTGCCCAGCTTCCACGCGATCTCGGCATGCGCCAGCTCCACGCCCATGTAGAACGCGTGCGCGGCGTCGTGCTCCAGCTTCAGCTGCGGCCACAGCTCGAACGCCCCTTGCCCGAGCCGCAGGCCATCGCGGTTGTAGACATGCAGGCCGAGCGGCGAGACCTRCACGCGGAAGTTCGGGTCGCGCACCTGCGCCGCCGTTTCGGCGATCTCCTGCGGCGTGTCGGGGAACGGGTGCTTGGCATGCACCGTCATCAGCGCATCGTTGATGCCCTTGGGCAGGCGGCCATGGCTGGCCGCGGCATGCATGATGCGGCGCGCCCAGTCGGCCTCGCGCACCGCGCGGCGCGCATGCGCGCTCACCTGCGTGGTCAGCACCGCGGCCACGTTCAGCTCGGCAGCGATGCCGAACAGCAGCGCGTTGATGCCGCTGGTGTCGGCCTCGGTCAGCTCGGTCACGTTGCCGATGCCCAGCATGATCGGCGCGTCCGGAAAGCGCTCGCGCAGCCGGTGGTAGCGCACGATCGAGGCGGTCAGCCCGAACGGGATCGGGTCGAGGATCGCATCGGCGAAGTAGGGCTTGCCCAGCCGCTGCATCTGCTCGACGGCCGCGTGCAGCGAAGCCTCGTCGGCCGGCGTGCGCGGGATCAGCACCGGCACCGCATCGACCTCGCCGGCCACCCACAGCGTGTCGAGCGTCAGGCTCAGCAGGTAGTCGGCACCGGCCTGGCCGCCGCGCAGCAGTTCCTGCGCATCGTTCGAATCCACGCTCACCAGGAAGCCCTCGGCCTTCAGCGCCCGCACGCTGTCGGCCAGGTGGTCGAAGCGCGTCGCCGGCAGGCTGCCGAGGTCGATCACGTCGGCGCCGTCGGCCTTGAGCTGGCGCGCGCGCTCGATGATGCCGTCCACCGACAGCATCGGCGCGTCGACGATCTCGGCAAAGATCGCGACCTCGTACTCGCTCAGGTCCATCGGCTTGGCCGCGCGGTTGAAGAAGCGCGGCAGGTCCTTCAGCTCCTCGGGCCCGCGCTGCACCGGGATGCCGTAGTGCTGCGTCAGCGCGTCGAGGTCGCCGCGGCAGCGGCCCGGCACCAGGATGCGGTCGGCCTGCACCGGGCCGGGCACGCGGCGCGCGATCATCTCGGCCGTCATCAGCGCGGCCACCTGCAGGCCCAGGTCGCGCACCTCCCAGGTGAAGGGCGCCGACTCGATGCCGCCCAGCACCCGCTCCAGGCTGGGCCGGGCCAGGTGGCCGGTCAGGAAGACGATGTGTTCTACGGGCTGGTCCATGCGAGGGCGAGCTCCTTCAGGCGCGCATCGAGCGCGGCCTCCAGTTCGGCGGGGGAGCACACCACATGGCAGAAGTCGATCTCGCGAAGGCGGTCCACGTTGTCCAGTTCGATGCGCCGCGGGCGCAGCGTCACCCAGTCGTGCGGCGACTTCGTCACCACCACCGGTTCGGTGTCGCATGCAAACACGATGCCCGGGATGCCGAGCTTGCCGGCCTGCGCGAACATGTTGGTGGGCAGCGTGTCGCTGAAGCCGAAGGCGCACTTGGCCACCGTGTTGCTGGTGGCCGGCGCCAGCACCACCGTGTGGTAGACGTCGTCGTACAGCATGCCCACCGGCACGCCGCTCGCGGTCTTGTCGCGGAAGACCCGGAAACGCGTCTTCAGCTCCTCGAGCGGCATCTTGTAGATCGCCAGCACCTCCTCGCCCGCGGCCGACAGGAACAGGTCGCAGGCCGGCAGCCGTGCGGCCAGTGCCAGCGATTCGTCGAGGAAGTGGCCCGAGCCGGTGATGCACCACGCGAAGCGCGAGCGCGGCGCCGCGTCGACCGGCGGGGCATCGTCGTCGCCGAGCGGGGTCAGCGCATCACTCGGGGTGCGAGATTTCAATGTGGAGTTTGTGGAGCTTGCGGTAGAGGGTGTTGCGGCTGACATCGAGCGCCTTGGCGACATTGCTGACGTTCCAGCGGTGCTGCTCCAGCATCTGCAGCAGCACCTGCCGTTCGTTGACCTGGATCGGGTTCAGCTTCAGCGGCGGCGTGGCGTTGTCGGCCATCGCGGGCAGGGCCGCCGGCAGCACCGGCGCGGCCAATGCGATGGGC
>NZ_JBFUGW010000130.1:0-18135 GCF_056402735.1 Rhizobacter sp. P3_C12 | reverse complement strand
CATCTTCGACGGCTACGAGGCCTTCAAGGGCGACATCGAAGGCCGCAAGAACGGCGTGCTGATCAGCCAGGACGACGGCGAGATCGTGACCTACGCGCTGGGCAAGCTGGACGACCGCGGCCGCATGTTCGTGAAGCCGGGCGACCCGGTGTACGAAGGCATGATCGTCGGCATCCACAGCCGCGACAACGACCTGATCGTCAACGCGGTGCGTGCGAAGCAGCTGACCAACTTCCGCGTGTCCGGCAAGGAAGACGCGATCAAGATCACGCCGCCGATCATCCTGACGCTGGAGTACGGCGTCGAGTTCATCGCCGACGACGAGCTGGTCGAGATCACGCCGAAGTCGATCCGCGTGCGCAAGCGCCATCTGAAGGAACACGACCGCAAGCGCGCCTCGCGCAGCGAGTGACATGACCCACGGCCGGGCGGTGGCGGGCATGCTGCTCGTCACGCTGATGTGGAGCATCGCCGGCGTGGTGACGCGCCAGCTCGAATCGGCGCGCAGCTTCGAGGTGACGTTCTGGCGCAGCCTGGCCACCTGCGCGTGCCTGGCCTGCTACTACGCCTGGGCGCATGGCCGCAGCACCTTCGCGCTGCTGCGCGCGGGCGGCCGGCCGCTGTGGATCTCGAGCCTGATGTGGAGCGTGATGTTCACCTGCTTCATGGTGGCGCTCACGCTGACCACGGTGGCCAACGTGCTGATCACGATGGCGCTCGCGCCGCTGATGACTGCCATGCTGGCGCGCTTCACGCTCGGGCATCCGGTCGCGCGGCGCACCTGGGCCGCGATCGTGCTGGCCGGGCTGGGCATTGCCTACATGTACGGGCAGGGCGTCAGCTCGGAGCCGCAGCACGTGATCGGCACGCTGGTCGCGCTGGGCGTGCCCATCGCGAGCGCGATCAACTGGAACACGCTGCAGCGCAGCGGCACGACGGTCGACCTGGTGCCGGCCTTGCTGCTGGGCGCGCTGGTCTCGGCGATCGTCACGCTGCCCTTGTCGCTGCCGCTGCAGGCCTCGGTGCACGACGTGGCGCTGCTCGGGCTGCTGGGGCTGGTGCAGCTGGCCATCCCGTGCGTGCTGGCGGTGCGGCTGGCCCGCCACCTGCCGGCGCCGGAGATGTCGCTGCTGGCGCTGCTGGAGATCGTGTTCGGCATCGCGTGGGCGTGGCTGGGCACGAGTGAGCAGCCGTCGATGGCGGTGATCGTCGGCGGCAGCCTGGTGCTGGGCACCTTGTTCGTCAATGCATGGGTCGGGTTGCGGGAGGCGCGGGCATGAGTGGTTCGTCTTTCATCGTGGCGCAGGTGCAGGGCGGTATCGGCCTGCTGACGCTGAACCGGCCGCAGGCGCTGAACGCACTGTCGCTGCCGATGATCCGCGACATCACGCGCGCGCTGCTCGCGTGGCGGGATGACGCTGCCGTGCAGGCCGTCGTCGTGCGCGGCGCGACATTGGAAGGCAAGGGCGTGGCCTTCTGCGCCGGCGGCGACATCCGCTTCTTCCACCAGGCGGCGCTGGCCGGCAACCCCGAGCTGGAAGACTTCTTCACCGAGGAATACGCACTCAACCACCTGATCCACAGCTACCCGAAGCCGTACGTCGCGCTGATGGACGGCATCGTGATGGGCGGCGGCATGGGGATCTCGCAGGGCGCGTCGCTGCGCGTGGTGACCGAGCGCACGAAGATGGCGATGCCGGAGACGCACATCGGGCTGTTCCCGGATGTGGGCGGCGGCTGGTTCCTGGCGCGCTGCTCGGGGCGGCTGGGGGAATACCTGGCGCTGACGGGGCAGATTCTTGGTGCGGGCGATGCGATTGCGTGCGGGCTGGCGGATGTGTGTGTTCCCAGTGGGGACCTGTCGGCATTGGTCGAGGCGCTGGTGGATCAGCCGCATGAGAACGCGGCACAACTCCACGCCGCGGTGCGAGCGCGGGCGGTGGCCCCGGCTGCGACGACGGTACTGGATCGCGCGGAGATCGACCGGCACTTCGCGGCCGAGTCGCTGATCGGCATCGTCGAATCGCTGCGCGGCGACGGCAGCGACTGGGCACAGGCCACGCTCGCGACGCTGGCCAAGCGCTCGCCGTTGATGATGGCGGTGACGCTGGAGCAGGTGCGGCGCGCCCGCGCGATGACGCTCGCCGACGACCTGCGCATGGAGCGCGACCTGGTGCGCCGCTGCTTCCACCTGTGCCCCGGCGCGGCGAGCGAGACGGTGGAGGGCATCCGCGCGCTGGCGGTCGACAAGGACCACAGCCCGCGCTGGAACCCGGCACGCATCGAGGACGTGACGCCGGCGATGGTGGCGGCGTTCTTCGAGAGCCCGTGGCCTGCGCATGCGCATCCGCTGCGCACGCTGACCGACGAGTAGGGCTTCCCCCGAGCGCCTGGGAGCAGACCGCGCCCTAGCATCGGCCTCACCCCCCAGGAGAGGCCCATGAAGCAGCTGTCCGGTCTGGACGCGTCCTTCCTTTACATGGAGACGCCGGAGATGCCGATGCATGTCGGCGCGTTGCATCTGTTCGAGTTGCCGGCCAGCTACAAGGGCAGCTTCCTCGACGACGTGCGGCGCCACATCGGTTCCCGCCTGCCGCTCGCGCCGGCGCTGAGCCGCAAGCTCGCGTGGATGCCGTTCAACCTGGCCAACCCGGTGTGGGTCGATGCGGCGCCCGACCTCGCGCAGCACATCGTCGGCATCAAGCTGCCGAAGGGCAGCGGGCTGGCCGAACTCGACGAGCAGGTCAGCCAGCTGCACCCCGTGCTGCTCGACCGCGACCGCCCGTTGTGGAAGTTCCATGTCTTCGAAGGCCTCGCGCCCGGGCCGGACAAGACCCGGCGCGTCGGCCTCTACACCCAGCTGCACCACGCCGCCGTCGACGGCCAGGCCGCGATCGCGCTGGCCCAGGCCATCCTCGACGTGCAGGCCACGCCGTGCAGCATCGAGCGCGAGGCACGCCCCGCGAAGAAGCTGGACATCGGCCTCGCCGACATGCTGAGCGGCGTGCTCGCGAACCAGTTGCAGCAGTACGGCAACCTGGTGAAGGCCTTGCCGTCGACGGTCGGCGCGCTCTCCCAGGTGGCCACGCAAGGCGTGCGCAGCGTGGCCGGCAGGGCGGTGGCCCAGGTGCGCGGCAGCACTGGCGGCGCATCGATCGGCCTCGCGCCGCGCACGCGCCTCAACGCCTCGGTGACCGACGGCCGCGCCTTCGCCGGCGTCAGCCTGCCGATCGCGCAGATCAAGGCGCTGCGCCGCGCGCACGGCGCGACGCTGAACGATGTCGTGCTGATGCTGTGCGGCGGCGCGCTGCGGCGGCACTTTTTGCAGCACGGCCCGCTGCCGCGCAAGTCGATGGTGGCGGCGGTGCCGGTGTCCACCCGCGCGGCCGGCGACACGACCGCGAACAACCAGGCCTCGATGACGGTCGTCAACCTCGGCACCCATGTCGCCGACCCGATGGAGCGCCTGCTGTACGTCAAGGCCGCCAGCGCCGCAATGAAATCCACGCTAGGCAGCGTCAAGAGCCTGATGCCCACCGATTTCCCGTCGCTCGGCGTGCCGTGGCTGATGAGCACCGTCACCTCGCTGTATGGCAAGGCGAAGGTGGCCGACCGGCTCCCGCCGATCGCCAACGTCGTGATCTCCAACGTGCCCGGGCCGGCGTTTCCGCTGTACATGGCCGGCGCGCGCATGCTGACCAACTACCCGGCGTCGATCGTCGTCCATGGCGTCGCGCTCAACATCACGGTGCAGAGCTACGACCAATCGCTGGATTTCGGCTTGATGGCGTGCGCGAAGGCGATGCCCGAGGTGGCGGAACTCGCCGAGCATCTGCAGGAAGCACTGGCCGAGTTGCTGGCGCTGCCGGCCACCAGCGAGCCTGTCGCCAAGGCGACACCCGAGCCCGCATCCAGGCCAGCACCCAAGCCCCGGCCGAAGGCCACCGCCAAGCCTAGGGCCAAGGCTCCAGCCAAAGCCGCCGCCGCCGGCTGATTGCCCACTAAGATGCAAGCGTATTCACGACGGCCCGACGYGGCCCCCCACCATGCCTCGTGACGGCGCGCAGCAGTCTTCCCACGACGATCTGAAGGCCCCCAATGCCTTGCTCCTGATGCTCGAAGGGCGCGCGCCCTGGGAGTTCGCGGCGATGCTCGCGTCGTCCCCGGTGCTCAACCGCGCGCTCGACAAGCTGCCGCCCGGCGATGGCCACCCGGTGCTGGTCTTCCCGGGTCTCGCCGCCGCCGATTTCACGACCGTGCCGTTGCGCAACTTCCTGCGCGACCGCGGCTACGTGCCTTACCCGTGGGAGCAGGGCTTCAATTTCGGCCCGCGCGAGGGCGTGCTCGAGCGCTGCGCCGAGACGCTCGACCTGCTGCACCGCCGCCACCAGCAGCCGGTCAGCCTGATCGGCTGGAGCCTGGGCGGCGTGTACGCGCGCGAGGTCGCGAAGGTGCGCCCGCAGCAGACGCGCTGCGTGATCACGCTCGGCACCCCGTTCACTGGCCACCCGCGGGCGACCAACGCATGGCGCCTCTACGAATGGGTCAGCGGCCAGAGCGTGCACGACCCGGCCCTGCTCGAGCAGGTGCGCCGGCCGCCGCCGGTGCCTACCACCTCGATCTACTCGCGCACCGACGGCGTCGTCGCGTGGCAGTGCAGCATCAACGAGGCATCGCCGCAGGCCGAGAACATCGAGGTGCATGCCAGCCACATGGGCATGGGCATGAACCCGCTGGCGCTCTATGCGATCGCCGACCGGCTCGCGCAGGACCCGGCGCACTGGCGGCGCTTCGAGGCCGATGGTGCGCGGCGGTGGTTCTTCAAGACCGCCGCGGCATGAAGCTCGCGGCCAACGGCATTTCGCTCGAGGTCGAAGACCATGGTTCGCCGCAGGGCGAGCCGCTGCTGCTGGTGATGGGCCTGGGCATGCAGTTGACGGCCTGGCCCGACGAGCTGGTGCAGATGCTGGTGGCCAGGGGCTTCCGCGTGATCCGCTTCGACAACCGCGACGCCGGCCTGAGCCAGGGTTTCGATGCGCTGGGCGTGCCCAACCTGCCGCTGGCCGCGATGAAGTACGCCTTGCACCTGCCGATACGCCCGCCGTATCCGCTGCGCGCGCTGGCCGACGATGCGGCCGGCGTGCTCGATGCGCTGGGCATCGCGCAGGCGCATGTGTGCGGCGCGTCGATGGGCGGCATGGTTGCGCAGCTGATGGCCATTCACCATCCGCAGCGCGTGAAGAGCCTGACGCTGATGATGACCACCACCGGCGCGCGCCGGCTGCCGACGGCCACGCCCGAGGTGCGGCGTGCGCTGCTGAGCCGCCCGGAGGATCCGCACAACCCCGAATCGGTGGCGGCGCACCTGGGCCGCTTCATGCACCTGATCGGCAGCCCGGGCTACCGGCCCGATCCGCAGTGGATGCAGGACAAGCTGCGCGCCGCGGTGGCGCGGGCCTGGCGGCCGGCGGGCACCGGGCGGCAGCTGGTCGCGATCGTGGCCGATGGCGACCGCAGTGCGCGGCTGGCGCCGATCAGCGTGCCGTGCCGCGTGATCCACGGCCAGGCCGACCCGCTGGTGCCGGTGGCGGCCGGGCACGACCTGGCGCGCAAGATCCGCGGTGCGCAGCTCGACCTCGTCGATGGCATGGGGCACGACCTGCCGCTGCCGCTGCTGCCGCGGTTCGCCGACGGCATCGAACTTGCCGCCGGGCGGGCTTGATCAGCGACGGATCTCGGTCCAGGCGTTCTTGCGGGAGGGGATGGCCTGGCACAGCTTCAGAGGCGAGGTCTTGATCAAGCCCGACCCGACGGTCGTCATGCCCGTGATGCCGCTGGAGCGGCAACTGCTGGAGCCAGACGACCCGCTGGCGATGCCGGACGACGCCGTGCGCAGCAGCGTCATCTTCGACGACATGTCGGTGCTGGAGATCGTTTCGCTGACGTAGCCGACGCCGGGGATGCCGGAGCCCTTGCTCATGGCGAGCACATAGAAGCGAGAGCTGGCTGCGCAGTTCGAGATGGTCGACTTGTTGGTCACCACCACCACGGCGGTGTAGCCGATCGACGGCGCCGCGTTGACGACCTCGCCGTCGGGCAGGTCGATGTACCAKCCCCGGCTGGTGGTCCAGTTGACGCTGTTGCCGGTCGTCTGGTCGATGGAGCTGTCGTAGAGCTGTCTGGTCAGGCTGCCGCGCGGGTTGGTGAGTTCGTCGCCGTCCGAGATCGCGTAGACCGTTTGCGTGCCGGGCGTGCTCGAGAGGTCCGTGAAACCGAGCATGCGGCCGGTCCCGACGAAGAGGGTCCGTTTCCCGTTCTGGTAGACGAGGGCAGGGGCGGCGGTGATCGGCTGCGCGGTGCCGGAGGCATCCAGCAGCGTGGCCACGCGATTGACCAGGCTGTTGACGAGATCGAAGCGCCACAGGTTGCCGCGCTCGTCGCCGCCGTAGACATACTGGACCGAACCGTCGTCCTCGAAGTACGGCGAGAACTGCGCGAAACCCGGGTCGCCCGACGCCCCCGCCGGGGTGGCCAGCGTGGCCTGCAGAGCCCCGGTGAGGGCATCCAGCACGAAGAGCCGGCCGATGCCGTCCTGCGCGGCGTTGTTGTAGCCGCTGCTCAGCAGGGCGACCGAGCTGGTCGCCCCCTTGATCCGGACGATGCGGGGGGCACCGATGGACAGCCCCATCTGGTTCCTGACCGTTGCCGAGGTGTTGTCGTTGGGGAACTCCCACTTCACGCGACCTGCCAGTGCGGCATCGCTGGTGATGGCCGACGCGTTCGTCACATTCAGCGCATACCAGCCGGTGCCCGCCGAGCCGCGGCCGCCGAGCAGGATCTCCTGGCCGGAAACCGTCACCAGCGTGGGGGTGGCGTCGAGCTGGGCGTTGAAGCGGTAGCTCTTCTGGCTGGTGGCACCGAGGCCGGTGAGCACGAAGCCGGGAATGTAGCTCCACCGCTCCTGCCCATCGGCAGCGTTGAAGGCATGCAGCATGCCTTCGTTGGAGGCCTGGAAGACCGTGCCGCCATCGCGGCTGATGATCGGAGATGCATTGATGATCGCGCCCAGCAGCGAGCTGCGCTGGCGCCAGGTGCTGCCTTCGCCGCTGCGGTTGCCGCGCAGGTAGTCGACGAGGTCGCTCGTGCTGCCATAGGTGCTGCCGGGGTTGAGCTTCGCGCCCACGGCGGTGGCGGTGAAGGGCTGGCCGGTGGCGCCGTCGTAGGTGGCGATGCTGCGACCTGTCCAGTTCCTGCTGGACAACTGGGAGCTTGCCGTCCAGGTCGTCGCGGCGCTGACCGCGCCGGTCGTGCTGTCGATCGCGTTGGCGCTCAGGTCGCCGGTCCAGCCGCTGACGTTGTAGCTGGTCACGTAGACCTTGCCGTCGCTTCGAATCAAGTTGGCTGAACCGACACTCGCGCTGGCCTGGCCGGCGCGCTGCGCCCGGATCGCATCGAAGGCGGAGTGCATGGCGGTGGCGGTGGCATCGGGCGTTGTGGCGAGAAACATCTCGCCGCGGCCGTTGACCGTGGCGTGCCATAGCTCGTCGATGGCCCCTGCATTGGCACCGGGAATGCCGAAGGTGGTGGCGGGCCAGAAGCTGGTGGGTGAACTGGCGGTCGGCGCCGCCGTGGCTGGCCACAGGTTGCCGCTGGACCCGAGCGACACGGCATAGGTCGTCATGTGCGGGTTCGAATTCTTGTCGGCGTCGGAGGTCGGTACCTTGCCCTTCACCATGGTGGGTTGCAGATTGTTGGTGTAGTAGGCCAGCGCCAGGTCGGCGAGCGTGCCAGCGTGGGTCGTGGCGAACGGCGCGACATTGCTGCCGTACGTCGTGGCGCTGTAGCTGGGCACGGTGGGGGCGTCATCGTCGGCGTAGCCATCGGTGGCGATCAGTGCGGCGTTGCGCTGGCATGCGTACCTCACAACCCCGCTACCGCTGAATTGCTCGCCGATGAACTTCATCGTCGTCCGCGTCGGCGTTCCGCCCGCCCTATTGTTCATGTAGAACGGGGCAAGCGCAGCCTGATATCCGCTGCTCTGGTCGGTTGAGTCCAGGTCGTACATCGTTGGAGCGAGCCGATCCTGGAAGGCGACGACACCGACGTTGATGCCATCGATGCGCTGCAGGATCGTGCCCATCGACGCCGCCAGGACGTACTTGCGTTTTCGGAAGTACTGGAACCAGTTGGCGAAGTTCTGCAACTCGTCTGCGTAGCTGCGGCCGGAGGGGAAGGTCCTGCCCGGTTTGATTTCATACCGCTTCAATGTCATGCCGTCGTAGGCCAAGGCACAGGTCGGATCATCAGGAGACACGGTGCAATCTTCACGAATCCAGAAGGTGGCCGGGTAGTAGCTGAAGGAGAATTCTTGCCCTGCTGTGAGATCGCCCACGACGGTCTCCACAGCCTGGACAGTGGAGCAATCGCCCGTCCCCCAGGCGGCACCTTTCTCGATGCGCTGGCCTGTGTACAGGGAAAACTTCTGTCCAACTCCGGTGTCGCAATGTTGTCGCGTCAAATCGAAAGTGCTCGAACCGATAACGGGATGTGACCGTGTGGCACCGGGATTCGCGTTGACGAAGGTCCTCAGCGAGGATCCATCGAAATAGCTCGCCCAGGGACGGTAGGTGACGCTTGTGTCGTAGTAGATCCGGTTGTAGCTGCTGGAACGCGTGAACGCGAACTCCTTGGTGGGAGGGATGGGCGAAAGGTCTGTCGCGGAATACAAAAGCGTACCTGGGGTCGTGCTGCTCTGTCCATTGGGAAACAGATAGGTGTATCGCGCGGTTAAGCTGTTTTTGTCGAGAAGCGAACCGTTGGAAAAACTTTGCCTGCGAGGCTGGTCCCAATACAAGAACCCGCTGTTCGTGCCGTTGAACAGCACCTCTGCATCCATCGACCCGGAATCATCCATCCCGATGATCACGTTCGGCTTGACCAGCACGCTGGCCTTCAGCGGCCGGGTCGCCACGTCGGTGGCGTGCGCCGACGGGAGTCCCAGCAGAAGCAACGACACCCACAGGGCGCCCGGGCGATTGATGAAGAACGACATGGTCACATCCTCTCGAGCGAAGCTCAGTTGCTGCCCTTGGTCACCAGGGCCTGCACATAGACGGTCGTGTTGCGCTCGTCGGTGACGCGGGTCGTGATGCGGAACTGCGTGGCGTAGGGGTTGTCGAGCTGCTTGTCGCGGTCGCCCGGGTCTTCGGCGCGATTGACCGGCATGTCGACTTCCTTCAGCAGGCACTGCCTGGTGGCGTCGGTGATGGCAGCGGTGGTGTAGTCGCACACGCGCTCAACGTAGTAGCTCACGGTCATCGCGCCTGCAGCGCTGGCGGGTGCGTCGCTCCAGGCCACCGAGTTCGGCAACCCTTGCGCCGTCTGGCTCTGGTCGAGCGTGCGCCGGTACCAGGTGGTGGCGCTGGTCGACTCCTCATCCGTGAGCCCCTTCACCGCGGCATAACCGTTGTTGACCCCGACCTCGGCGGCCTGCAACGCCGCGGCGCGGCTGGCCAGGTTGCCGGCCAGCAGCGTGCCGCTATCGGTTATGCGGGCGAGCGCCAGGCCGCTGAGCATCAGCGTGGCCAGCACGATCAGCACCAGGAACAACGAACCGCCGCGTTGGTGTCGGGCGCGTGGGTTCATTTCAGGCCTCCGGTGATGTTTCGAAGCGGGATCACGGTGCTCACCAGGCGGTAGCGGTAGCACTTGTCGGCGGCGGTCAGCGCATAGCTTTCGCCGGTCATCAAGGTCGGCGCGGTGTTTGTCGCCTCGCACACGCCGGTGCTCGCCTTGGGCTTCTCGGGCTGGGGGCTGCGCAGCAGCAGCTGCACGCGCATCGCCAGGATCCGGCCGAGGTGGGCGCTGTCGACCGTGGCCCATTCGGTGCTCGGGGTCGGGTTGACCCAGCTGTCCAGCGCGCGCGAGCTGGTCGACGCCGCAACACCGTACTGCACGCGGAATGCCATCACGTTGCGGGCCAGCGTGGCCGTGGTGCCGGCGATCCGATCCGTCTGCTGCAGCGTGTTGTTCGCCACGCTGTAGCGGTAGGCGGACAAGGCGCCCAGCAAGGCGATGCGGTCGCCGGCGGCGTAGCTGGTCGAGGCCGAGAACGTGGCCTGGTTGTACGCGCCATCGCTGCCCGACGACCCGAAACTCAGCTGCTCGTAGGTGTCGGTCGTGGCGGCGGTGATGCCGGTGATCGAACGCACCGTGCAGGGCGCGCCGGCGGTGGCGGGCGACAGCAGCACCACCTGCCCCGTCGAGGCGGGCAGATGCGTCTTCAACGACGCGGCGGTGGCGGTGGCACTGAGCAGCGGCACCTCGGTGCCGCCATAGACGCTGGACGCATGCATCACGTCCAGCGTGTCGAACAGGCCGCTCGACGGGCGCGTGACGTTCAACGGCGAGAAGGCCGCACCGTCGCCGAGCACGGTGCTGCCGTGGCTGAGGTTCAGCCTCTCGCAGCGGAAGCTGCTGCTGCCGAAGAAGCCCAGCCCGGCCGGCAGCGTCTGTGTGCGCAAGATCTCGATGGCCGACGAGCCGCTGCTCGTCACGCTGGAGGTGCCGACGGCCTGGCGCTGCGTCGCGGCGTAGCTGATCGCCATCCCCATCGCCACGAGCCCGATCAGCAACGCGACGACGATGCCGACCAGCAGTTCGATCAGCGAGGTGCCGCGCTGCCCGGCGCGGCACGGCGTGTCATTGGCGCACATCGGTGGTCACCGTGACGTTGTGGGTATCGGCGATCGACTGGCCGCCCAGCGTGGTGGCCTTGGCGGCCCAGCTCACCACCACCCTGAAGCGCCCGGTCGAGCTGTCCAGCGTGACGACGGCGCTGGGCTGGACACTGGAATGCGTGGGCAGCGAGGCCAGTGCCGCGGTTCTCCAGGTGGTTGCACTCGTGGATGCCGTCGTGCTGGAACAGGTGCCCGTGGCCGGCGCGGTATAGCAGGCCGCGTTGGCGCTGTCGGCCAGCACCGTGCCGAGCAGTTCCTCGGCCGCACGCGAGGCGGCCAGCCGCACCTGCATCTCGCTGCCTTGGGTGATGAGCCGGCCCTGCATGCGGGTCATGCCGAGCATGCCGAAGGCCAGCATGCTCAGTGCGACCAGCGCATCGATCAGGCCGATGCCGCGTTGACGAGAGATCAATTGCATGAGGTGTTGTCTCCACACAGGCGGATGCCGCCGCCGGCATCCAGGCGCAGGCCAGGGCAGCGGATGTCGGCAGAGCAGGTCGCGTTCGCCATCCGCAGGTTGATGGAGGCATCGGCGGCAGGGCGGCCGGAGCTGTCGAGGGCGACGGTCACGTCGGCCGTGGCCGACACGCCGTCGGGCTGCGCGCGCTGCCGGACCGTGGTGCCGCCGGCGTCCGTGACGCTGACCGAGGTGCCGGAGACCACCAGCGACAGCGCCGCGTTGCGCTTGATTGCCTCGCTCTGCGCGTACAGCGCATCGGCGAGCAGCGTGTTGCCGGCCTCGCGCAGCTTGCTGTTGCGCAGGTAGTCGGCAAAGGCCGGCATGCCGGCGGCGATCAGGATCGCCGAGATCGTCAGCGCGACCAGCGACTCGATCAGTGAGTAGCCGCGCTGCTGCAGAGTCACCCTTCGCATGTCGACCCCCGGGTGGACCAGCAGTTGCTGGTGGGCGTGCCCTTCGGGTGGGCCTCGGTCTTGCGCGTTCCCGCGTAGTCGATCGAGTAGTTGTAGCCGGCGAGTCGGCCGCTGCCGGTGGCGGTGAGCTTGTACTGGGTGGTGCTGGTGAGCGCGCAGCTGAAGCTGAAACTGTCGACGCCGCTCGGCGCGGTGAGTGCGCAAGCGGTGGCATTGCTGTTGCCGTAGCTGGCGTTGTCCTGGTAGTACTGCTCCATGCGGATCGCATAGGCCGACAAGGCATCGAGCCCGGCCGGCACGCGCGATCGCTTGAGGTAGTCGGTGTAGGCGGGGAGGGCGATCTTCGCGAGGATCGCGACGATGGCAACGGCGATCATCAGTTCGATCAGCGTGAAGCCGCGGTGGGAGGGCTGTGGCATCGGAGTCGTTCGAAGCAGCCTCGAGAGAGGCGATGGCGCAATGTAGACAAGACAAGGCGCTCCGATACATCCGCTCACACTAGTTGACATTCCCTCGCCCGCCGACTGCGCACGCCGTCACGAAGCGGCCTCTGGAAGGGGCATTGGCGGTGCATGGACAATGGCGTCTTTGCCGCTTTCTGTGACGCCGATGTCCGCTCCCGCGATGACTGCATCCCCCTGGCGCCTGTCCGTCGCCCCGATGATGGATTGGACCGATCGCCACTGCCGCTACTTCCACCGCCTGCTGACGAAGCAGACGCGCCTCTACACCGAGATGGTGACGACCGGCGCGCTGATCCATGGCGACCGGCCGCGCCACCTCGATTTCAATGCCGAGGAGCACCCGGTGGCGCTGCAGCTCGGCGGCAGCGAGCCGGCCGACCTGGCCTTCTGCGCGAAGCTGGCCGAGCAATGGGGCTACGACGAGGTCAACCTGAACTGCGGCTGCCCGAGCGAGCGCGTGCAGCGCGGTGCGTTCGGCGCCTGCCTGATGAACGAGCCCGCGCTGGTGGCCGACAGCGTGAAGGCGATGCGCGATGCGGTGTCCATCCCGGTGACGGTGAAGCACCGCATCGGCATCGACCAGGACGAGCGCTACGGCTTCGTGCGCGACTTCGTCGGCCAGATCGCCGAAGCCGGCTGCGAGGTCTTCATCGTGCATGCGCGCAATGCGTGGCTGAAGGGCCTGAGCCCGAAGGAGAACCGCGAGGTGCCGCCGCTGCGCTACGAGACGGTGCACCACCTGAAGCGCGATTTCCCGCACCTGACGATCGTGCTGAACGGCGGCGTCACGACGCAGGAGCAGATCACCGAGCAGCTGCAGCACCTCGACGGCGTGATGCTGGGCCGCGAGGCGTATCACAACCCGTGGCTGATGTCGCAGTGGGACGCGCTGTTCTTCGGCGTGCCGCACCACGAGCTCGACCGCGCGGCCATCGAGCAGCAGATGGTCGACTACATGGAGCGCGTCGGGCTGAAGGGCGAGCCGTGGTCGCGCGTCGTGCGCCACATGCTGGGCCTGCGCAACGGCCTGCCCGGCGCCCGCCGCTGGCGCCAGGTGTGGTCGGACCACAAGCTCAAGACGGAGCCCGCGCGCGCGGTCGCACGCATCGCGCGCAGCGAATCAGTCCCGGCGTGAACGCGACGGCCAGGTCGCCAGCAGCACGCCGGCGATCGCGAGGCCGAACGCCGCCGCCTGCGTCACGCTGATCCGCTCGCCGAGGAACACCACGCCGACCACTGCCGCGCTGATCGGCAGCAGCACCGTGAAGATCCCCGCCGACGAGGCCGGCACGTGGCGCAGCCCGGTCATCCACAGCCACACGGTGACCATGCTGGCCGCGAGCGAATAGAAGAGCAGCAGCGACCACGACGCCACCGGCACCGCGCCGAACGCGAACGACCACGCCTGCCACAGCCCGAACGGCGTCACCAGCGCCAGCCCCCACAGGTTGACCAGCGCGCTGATGCGCTTGGCCGAGACGTTGCCGGCGAGCTTCTTGCCCATCACCACGTACGAGGCCTCGCACAGCACCGCACCGAACAGCAGCAGGTTGCCGAGCAGCGAGCTGCCCTTGTCTTCACCGCCATGCGCCACCACCGAGACCAGCGCGATGCCGCCCACCGCGCACGCGATGCCCGCGGCGACGCGCGGCAGGATGCGCTCCTTCAGGAACAGCCGCGACAGGATCGCCACCGCCGCCGGGATCGCCGCCATGATCACGCCGGCCGCCAGTGCCGAGCTCATGCCGACGCCGAACAGCATGCAGATCGAGAACAGGAAGTTGCCGAAGAACGATTCGAAGAACAGCAGCACGCGGTCGTGTCGGCTCAGCGGCGTTTCGCCGGGCCGGCGCCGCACCCAGCCGGCCATCGCGACGGCCGCCATGCCGAAGCGCAGCCAGGCCAGCAGGAACACCGGGAACACCGCAAGCAGCAGCTTCGACAGGCCCACATAGCTGCCCACCAGGGCCATCGAGCTGCCGAGGCAGAGGTAGGCCAGCCACGGCGCGTGCGCAGGGCCGGCGGCCGCAGAGGCCGAGGTCGGAGAGGTCATTCGGGAATTGGGTGGGGGACGGATCAAAAGGCGCTAGCGTACCGCGCGATCTCCCAGCCGCTGACGTGGCGCGCGTACTCGGTCCACTCGGCGCGCTTCAGGCGGATGAACTCGCCGGCCAGCGTCTCGCCGAGCGCAGCACGGATCACCGCATCGCCTTCCAGCGCCGTGACGGCCTCGCCCAGGCTCTGCGGCAGCAGGCCGATGCCGCGCTCGCGGATCTGCGCGAGCGACAGCTGGAACAGGTCGTCGTTGCAGGCCGGGCCGGGGTCGAGCCGGCGCTCGATGCCGTCGAGGCCGGCCGCGATCAGCGCCGCGGTGGCCAGGTACGGGTTCGCCGATGCATCCGGCACGCGCCATTCGAATCGGCCGTTCAGCGTGCGCACCAGCGCGGTCCGGTTGTTCGGGCCGTGCGCCACGTAGGCGGGTGCCCAACTCGTGCCCGACAGCGATTCGCCGACCACCAGCCGCTTGTAGCTGTTGACCGTCGGCGCGGCCAGCGCACACAGCGCGGCCGAATGCGCCAGCACGCCGGCGATGAACTGCATCGCCAGCGTCGACAAAGCTTGCTGCCGATCAGCGAACACGCAATCGCCCCCGGCCCACAGCGACACATGGAAGTGCATGCCGCTGCCCGGCTGGTTCGCGAACGGCTTGGGCATCATCGAGAAGATGCTGCCGTGCTGCTCGGCCAGCGCCTGCGCGGCCATCTTGAACAGCATCAGGTGATCCGCGCTCGCCAGCGCCTCGGCATGGTGGAAGTTCAGCTCGTACTGGCCGTGCGCGTCTTCATGGTCGACCTGGAACACGTCGAGGCCGCAGGCCGTCAGCGCGGCGGCGAGCTCGTGCAGCAAGGCGGCCTGGCGCGGCAGCGTCTTCAGGTCGTACGACGGCTTGTCGAGCGCGTCGTGCGCATCGGCCGGGGCGATGCCGCCATCGGCCGTGCGGCGCAGCAGGAAGAACTCCGGTTCGATGCCGGTGCGCAGTGTCCAGCCGCGCTCGGCCAGCCGCGCCACCTGGCGCTTCAGCACCTGGCGCGGGCAGGCGTCGAACGGCTCGCCGGCCACGAAGCCGTCGCAGACGATGCGCRCATAGCCCGGCATCCACGGCAGCGCGCAGGCCGTCTCGGGCTGGCCGCGGCCGTAGTACTCCGAACGCGGGCCGGTGCGCGGCAAGCCGGTGCCCCAGATCGACGGGCCCGCGAAGCCCGCGCCTTCGACCAGCAGGCTCTCGAGATGCGCGAGCGGCACGTACTTGCCCTTGGCGACACCGTGCACATCGGTGAACTGCGCAACCAGCGTGTGGACGCCCTCGGCCTGCAGGCGCTCCCGGAGCTCCTTCATGCACCGGCCGCAGCGGCAGCGGCCCGCAGCGACGCCTGCAGGATCGCGATCGCCTCGGTGAAGTGCGCTTCGGGGATCGTCAGCGGGAACAGGAAGCGGATCACGTTGGCATCGACGCCGCAGCTCAGCAGGATCAGCCCGCGCTGCAGCGCCTCGGCCTGCACCTGTTTCGTGAACGCGGCATCCGGCTCTTCGGTGCCCGCGCGGTTGAACTGCACCGCCACCATCGCGCCCAGCCCGCGCACGTCGGCGATCTGCGGCACGGCCGGGCGCAGCTCGTTCAGCACCGCCTTCAGCCGGTCGCCCAGCGCCTGGCCGCGCGCCGGCAGCTGCTCGTCGTGCATCACGCCGATCACCGCCTGCGCGGCGGCGATCGCCAGCGGGTTGCCGGCATAGGTGCCGCCGAGGCCGCCGGGGGCCGGCGCGTCCATGATCTCGGCCCGGCCGGTCACCGCCGACAGCGGCAGCCCGGCGGCCAGCGATTTCGCGCTGACGAGGATGTCCGGCTGCACGTCGGGGAAGTGCTCCATCGCGAACAGCCGGCCGGTGCGGCCGAACCCGGTCTGCACCTCGTCGGYGATCAGCACGATGCCGTGCTCGTCGCACAGCGCGCGCAGCCAGCGCAGCGCCTCGGCCTGGATCACGTTGAAGCCGCCTTCGCCCTGCACCGGCTCGAACACGATGGCCGCCACGCGCGAGGGCTCGATGTCGGCCTTGAACAGGTGCTGGACGGCCTTCTGCGTTTCGGCGAGGCGCGTGCCCTCGGCGGGGAAGGGCGCGTGGTAGATCTCGGGCGGGAACGGGCCGAAGCCAGCCTTGTAGGGCTGCACCTTGCCGGTCAGCGCGACAGCGAACAGGCTGCGGCCGTGGAAGGCGCCGCCGAACGCGATGACGCCAGCCCGCTTCGTGTGGGCGCGGGCGATCTTCACCGCGTTCTCGATCGCCTCGGCGCCGGTGCTGAAGAAGGCAGTCTTCTTCGCATGGCGGCCGGGCGTCAGCGCATTGAGCTGCTCGGCCAGCGCGACGTAGCCCTCGTAGGGCACGACCTGGTAGCAGGTGTGGGTGAAGCGCCTGAGCTGCGCCTCGATCGCGGCGACCACCTTCGGGTGGCGGTGGCCGGTGTTCATCACCGCGATGCCGCCGGCGAAGTCGAGGAAGCGCCGGCCTTCCACATCCCACAGCTCGGCGTTCTCGGCATGGTCGGCGAAGAAGCTGCCCATCACGCCGACACCGCGCGGCGTGGCCGCGGCCTTGCGGGCCATCAGCTGTTCGTTCTGCGAGTGGTTCATGCCAGTCTCCGGGTCAGGGATCGATGCGGATCCAGGTCGTCTTCAGCTCGGTGTACTTGTCGAACGCATGCAGCGACTTGTCGCGCCCGTTGCCGCTCTGCTTGAAGCCGCCGAACGGCACCGTGATGTCGTCCTCGTCGTATTGATTCACATGCACGGTGCCGGCGCGCAGCGCGCGGGCCACGCGGTGCGCGCGGTTGAGGTTGCTGCTCCACACGCTCGCCTGCAGGCCGTAGCTGCTGTCATTCGCCATCGCGATCGCTTCTTCCTCGGTCTTGAAGCGGATCACCGACAGCACCGGCCCGAAGATCTCCTCGCGGGCGATCTTCATCGTGTTGGACACGCCGTCGAACACCGTCGGCTCGACGAAATACCCGCCGCTGTCCTGCCGCGCCTGCCGTCCGCCGGCGGCGAGCCGCGCGCCTTCGTTCTGGCCGGCATCGATGTAGCCCAGCACCGTGCGCAGCTGCGTGTCGTCGACCAGCGCGCCCAGTTCGGTGGCGGCATCGAGCGGGTTGCCCGGCCGGTACTTCGGCGCCTCCGCCGTCACCGTCTTCACGAAGTCGTCGGCGATGCTCTCGTGCACGAACACGCGCGACGGCGCATTGCACGATTCGCCCTGGTTGAAGAACATGCTGCCGGCCACCGTCTGCGCGGCGCGCACCGGGTCGTCGAAATCGGGGAACACGATGAAGGCCGACTTGCCGCCGAGCTCGTTGTAGACGCGCTTCAGGTTGCTGCGCCCGGCGTAGTCGAGCATCTTGCGGCCCACGCGCGTCGAGCCGGTGAAGCCGATCGCATCGACCTCCATGTGCAGCGCGAGCGCCTCGCCGGCCTCGTGGCCGTAGCCCGGCACCACGTTGAACACGCCCTCGGGCAGCCCGGCCTGCAGTGCGAGTTCGGCCAGGCGCAGTGCGGTCAGCGGCGATTTCTCGCTCGGCTTCAGCACCACGCTGTTGCCGGCGGCGAGCGCCGGGCCGAGCTTCCACGAGGCCATGATCATCGGGTAGTTCCACGGCACGATCGCGCCGATCACGCCCATCGGCTCGCGCGTGATCAGCGCCAGCGCACTCTGCGGCGTCGGCGCGATCTCGTCGTAGACCTTGTCGACCGCCTCGGCATACCAGGCGATGCAGCGCGCGGTGGAGGGCACGTCGACGCTCAGGCTGTACTTGATCGGTTTGCCCATGTCGAGCGTCTCGAGCAGGGCCAGCTCTTCCTTGGCGCCGAGGATCAGCTCGGCGAAGCGCTGCAGCACCTTCTTGCGCTGGGCAGGCGCCTTGCGCGACCAGCGGCCGTCGTCGAAGGCGCGGCGTGCCGCGGCCACCGCCGCATCGATGTCGGCCGCCCGGCCGCGCGCCACCTGCGCCAGCG
>NZ_JBFUGW010000129.1:0-18163 GCF_056402735.1 Rhizobacter sp. P3_C12 | reverse complement strand
CGGGTGGCCTGGGCGTGCTGCGCGCCCTGCGCGCCCGCCACGACAGCACGCCGGTCATCGTGCTGACCGCCCGCGACGGCGTCGGCGACCGCGTCGCCGGCCTCGATGCCGGTGCCGACGACTACCTCGTCAAACCCTTCGAGCTCGATGAACTGAGCGCCCGCATGCGCGCCGTGCTGCGCCGCCACAGCGGCCGGGCCCAGCCGCTGCTGAGCCACGGCGGCGTCACGCTCGACCCGGCCACGCGCCAGGTGGCGCGCGACGGCGTGCCGGTGCTGCTGTCGGCGCGCGAGTTCGCGGTGCTCGAGGCGCTGATGGCCCGGCCCGGCGCGCTGCTGTCGCGCGCCCAGCTCGAAGACCGGCTCTACGGCTGGGGCGAAGAGATCGAGAGCAACGCCGTCTCGGTCTACATCCACCAGCTGCGCCGCAAGCTCGGCGCCGACTTCATCCAGAACATGCGCGGTGTCGGCTACTACGTCGGCACGCCCGGCACACCCCCGGCGGGCGGCGCTTGAAATCGATCCGCCTGCGCCTGCTGCTGGCGCTGCTCGCGATGCTGATGGTGGCCGCCGCGGTGATGGGCGCGATCACCTACCGCAGCGTGCTCAGCGAGACCGAGGCGCTGTTCGACTACCAGCTGCGCCAGATGGCGCTGTCGCTGCGCGACCAGGGCGAGATCGCGACCGAGCAGATGAACGCGCTGGCCGACGAGCAGTTCGATTTCGTCGTGCAGATCTGGAGCGTCGACGGCCGCCGCATCTACGCCACGCGCGACCATCCCGACCTGCCGACCCGCGTGCTGCTCGGGCTGGCCACCGTGCAGGCCGGGGCCGACGGCGCCGGGCCGGCCTGGCGCACCTTCAGCGTGGCCACCGGCTCCCGCGTGATCCAGGTGGCGCAGCCGGCGCAGATCCGCAAGCGGCTGGCGGCCGGCGCGGCGCTGCGCAGCGTTGCGCCGTTGCTGCTGCTCGCGCCGGTGATGGCGCTGGCGATGGGCTGGATCGCGGCGCTCACGCTGCGCCCGCTGCGCCGCGTCGCGGGGCAGCTGCGCGAACGCGGCGAGCAGCTGCTGGAGCCCCTGCCGCAGCACGGCCTGCCCGACGAGGTGGCGCCGCTGGTCGGTGCGCTGAACGCGCTGCTGCAGCGCCTGGGCCATTCGCTGGACACGCAGCGCGCGTTCGTGTCGGACGCGGCGCACGAGCTGCGCTCGCCGCTGACGGCGCTGAAGCTGCAGCTGGAGCTGCTGAAGCGCGCGCCCGACGAGGCGAACCGCCAGCAGGCCATCGACGCGCTGAGCCACGGCATCGACCGCTCGGCACGGCTGGTCGAGCAGTTGCTGACGCTCGCACGCACCGAGCCGGGCGCCGCGCCCGCCGCCACCGAGCGCGTCGACCTGGCCGAGGTGGTGCGCCAGGCGCTGGTCGACACCGCCGCGTTCGCGCTGTCGCGCGGCGCCGATTTCGAGCTGTTCGCCGACGAACCCGTGCTGGTGCAGGGGGATCGCAACGCGCTGTCGGTGCTGGCGCGCAACCTCGCGGACAACGCGGTGCGCTACTCGCCGCCGGGCTCGCGCATCGAGCTGCGGGTGGCGATGGAGGAGGGCGCCGCGCTCCTGCAGGTCGACGACGCCGGCCCCGGCATTCCGCCCGGCGACCGCGAGCGGGTGTTCGACCGCTTCTACCGCCGCGCCGAGCACGAGGAATCAGGCACCGGCCTCGGCCTCGCGATCGTGCGCGGCGTGGCGCAGCAGCATGGCGCGAGCGTGACGCTCGGCGAGTCGCCGCTCGGCGGCCTGCGCGCCACGGTGCGGTTTGCGGCTACATGACCGCGGCTACATGACCCGCCCGAACCACCAGACGGAAAGCGTGGCGGCGATGAGCACCAGCACCGCCCCGAACGCCGCGAACAGGCTGCTGACCTCGGTCTCCTTCTTCTCGACCATCAGCCGCGAACTGAGGCTCTGGTAGACCTTCTTCAGGTCGGTGGCGGTGCCGGCGTAGAAGTATTCGCCGCGCGTCAGGTTGGCGATGTTCTTCAGCGTCTCCTCGTCGAGCCGCACGCGCATCGACCAGCCCTCGAAGCCGATCGTCTCGCCTTCCTTGGTGCCGATGCCCACCGAATACACCTTCACGCCGCGGTCGGCCGCCATCTTCGCGGCGTCCAGCGGGTCGGGGCCGGTGGTGCGCTGGCCGTCGGTCAGCAGGATCACCGCGGCCGAGGCGTACGAGCCCGGCGCGACCGGCACGAAATCCTGCTTCGGCTTGTCGTTCGGCCCGAGCGGCATGTTGCGCTGGCCGGTGATCTGCGACAGGTCGATGCCGGCCTCCGGAAAGATCGTCGCGAGCGACAGCACGATGCCGCTGCCGATCGCGGTGCCGCGCTGCAGCTGGAAGCGGTCGATCGCGGCCACCACGTCGTCGCGGCTCTGCGTCGGCGGCTGCACCACCGCGGCGGTGCCGGCGAACGACACCACGCCCACGCGCACGCTGCGCGGCAGGTCGATGAGGAAGGACTTGGCGGCCTCCTGCGCGGCGGTCAGGCGATCCGGCTGCACATCAGTGGCACGCATGCTGCCGGAGACGTCCATCGCCAGGATGATGGTCTCCTGCTGCAGCGGCAGCGTCACCACCGCCATCGGCCGCGCGGTCGCGATCAGCAAGGCACCGAGCGCCACCAGCAGCAGGGCCGGCGGCACGTGGCGGCGCCAGCCGGGGCCGCCGCCCTGGGCCTGCTTGACGACGGCCAGGCTCGCGAAGCGCAGCGTCGTTTTCTTGCGCTTGTTCAGCAGCCACAGGTAGAGCAGCACCAGCAACGGCACCGCCAAGAGCGCCCACAGCAGATGAGGCCACACGAAGGTCATGCAGCGCTCCTCGATGCACCGACAAGCGGCCGCAGGTGCGCCGCCATCCCGCCGCCGTGCGAGGCTCGCGCGCGCTGCCGGCGCAGCTCGACGAAGCGCAGCAGCGCCTCGCCCAGGTCGTCGTCGGTGGTCAGCTCCAGCGTGTCGACGCCGGCGCGCGCGAAGGCGGCGTGCAATTCATCCTCGCGCGCCTCGGCGATGCGTGCGAAGCGCTCGCGGAAGCCCGGGTCATGGGTGTCGACCAGCAGCTGCTCGCCGGTCTCGGCATCCTGCAGCGTGACGAGGCCGAGGTCCGGCAGGTCGAGTTCCATCTCGTCGTACAGCCGCACCGCCAGCACCTCGTGGCGCTGCGCCAGGCGCGCCATCGCATCGGCCCAGCCGGGCGCGCTGATGAAGTCGGAGACGACGAACACCATCGAGCGCCGCGGGATCATCGTGGCCGCGCGCTGCAGCAGGTCGCCGAGCCGCGTCTCGCCCTGCGCGGCGGCCTGCGGCGCCGCATGCGCGCGCAGCCGCTGCAGCAGGTTCAGCACATGGCTGCGGCCGGTGCGCGGCGGCAGCACCGCATCGACCTGGCTGCCGTAGAACACCGCGCCGACGCGGTTGCCGTGCCGCGTCAGCAGGCGCGCCAGCACGGTGACGAACTCGGCCGACACGCTGCGCTTGCTGCGCTGCGCACCGAAATCGATGCTGCCGCTCAGGTCGAGCAGGAACCAGGCGCTCATCTCGCGGTCCTCGGTGAACTCGCGCACGTGCGGCACCTGCAGCCGCGCGGTGACGTTCCAGTCGATGTGGCGCACGTCGTCGTGGTGCTGGTACTCGCGCAGGTCGGCCAGGTCGAGCCCGGTGCCGCGCCACAGCGTGCGGTAGTCGCCCTGCAGCAGGCCGTCGAGGCGGCGCAGCACGGTCCACTCCAGCCGCTGCAGCACCGATTCGGCGCTGGGCGTCGTCGCAGGTGATCTGGCGGACTCGTCCATCAGCGCCCCGCTTCCTCGGCCCGGTGCGCCATCGGCTTGTCGGGCTTGGGCACCTTCTGCACGAGCTTGTGGACGACCTGGTCCGCGCTCAGCCCCTCGGCCAGCGCCTCGTAGCTCAGCACCAGGCGGTGGCGCAGCACGTCGGGCACCAGGTCGAGCACGTCTTCGGGCAGCGCATACGTGCGCCCGCGCAGCAGCGCCATCGCGCGCGCGCCCTCGATCAGGCCGATGGTGGCGCGCGGGCTGGCGCCGAAGCTGATGAACTTGCCGAGGTCCGGCAGGCCGTAGCGCGCCGGGTTGCGCGTCGCGCTGACCAGCCGCACCGCGTACTGCATCAGCGCCGGGTCGACGTACACGCTGCGGCAGCGGTGCTGCAGTTCGGCGAGCTGCTCGGTGCTCGCGACGGCGCTCACCGTCACCGGGTCGCCGGTGACGCGCTCGACGATCACGAACTCCTCTTCCTCGCTCGGGTAGCCGACCAGCACCTTCATCATGAAGCGGTCGACCTGCGCCTCGGGCAGCGGGTAGGTGCCCTCGGTCTCGATCGGGTTCTGCGTGGCCATCACGAGAAAGGGCGAGGGCACCTTGTGCGTCTCGCCGGCGATCGTCACCTGGCGTTCCTGCATCACCTCCAGCAGCGCACTCTGCACCTTGGCCGGGGCGCGGTTGATCTCGTCGGCCAGCAGCAGGTTGGCGAACACCGGGCCGAGCGAGGTCGCGAACTCGCCGGTCTTCTGGTTGTAGATGCGCGTGCCCACCAGGTCGGCCGGCACCAGGTCGGGCGTGAACTGGATGCGCTTGAAGCTGCCGCGCAACGTCGTGGCGAGCGTCTTGATGGTGATCGTCTTCGCGAGGCCCGGCACCCCCTCGACCAGCAGGTGGCCCTGGGCCAGCATCGCCACCATCACGCGCTCGAGGAACTTGTCCTGCCCGACCACGACGCGCTTGACTTCATACAGCAGCCGCTCCATCAGCGTGGCGGTGTTCGGCGTGTCCTGGTCCATGGAGTCTCCGGGGAACGGTGGGGAAAGGGCAGGTCAGAAGGGCGGCATGCCGGCCGCGTTGGCGGCGCTGTCGATCGGCACCGCGAAGCCGATGCCGATGAAGGTGCGGTGCTCGGTCGGGTTCAGGATCGCGGTGACGATGCCGACCACCGAGCCGTCCATCGTCACCAGCGGGCCGCCGGAGTTGCCGGGGTTGGCGGCGGCATCGAACTGGATCAGGTTGTTCAGCAGCCGCTGGCCCTGCGGCGAGCGGAAGTCGCGCTTCAGGCCCGAGATCACGCCACCCGAGACCGACGGACCGATGCCGAACGGGTAGCCGACCGCGATCACCTGGTCGCCGGCCCGCAGGTCGGAGGCCGAGCGCATCGTCGCGGCCTGCAGGTCGTCGGGGATGCTCTTGGCACGCAGCACCGCCAGGTCGTGCTCGGGCTCGATGCCGACCACCGTCGCGTCCGACTCGAAGCCGTCGGCGAAGGTCACGCGCAGCTTCTTCGACCCCTGCACCACGTGCAGGTTGGTCAGGATGGTGCCGTTGTCGATGATCACGACGCCGGAGCCGGTGGAGGTGGACAGGTGCGGCTCGCCGGGCTCGGGGGTGTCGGATGCGGTCTGCTTCTTGCGGTCGCCCGGCACCGGCTTGGCGGCCTTCGGCAGCGGCACCGGCTTGGCGCGTTTCGCGTCGGGCGTGGCCTCGGCCTTCGCCGGGTCGGGCTCGTCGCCATCGGTGCCGACCACGCGCACCACCGACGGGGCGATGATCTCGTAGGCCTTCGCGTAGGCGGACGGCAGCGGCTCCTTCTCGAGCGAGTGGCGCACGGCGGCATCGATGTCGGCCTGGGTCAGCGCGCGGGCGGCGGGGTTCAGCACCTGCCAGCCGGCCACGCCGCCGAGCACCAGGATGGCACCGGAAAAGCCCCACAGCAGGCGTTCATGGCGGCCGAACCAGCCGCGCCAGCGGGAGGGCGGAACCCGCGGCGCCGCGGCCGGCACGACCGCTGTCTCGGGCGCAAGCGAGGACGCACCGGCGGGTGCCCGCCGAGAGCGGCTGTAGAGCGGAGCCTGTCTCATGCCTGCCTCCTGCGATGGCAGTCGGCACCTGGAGATACAAAACTGTGCCGAACGCTGACGATGGCGTCACCGTAACACGGAGTCGCCGGCCGTGCACGTCCCCAGGTATGGGTTGAGTCGGCGGGCAAGGCATCATCCGGGGGATGCGCTGGATCGACTCCCATTGCCACCTCGACGCCCCCGAATTCGACCCCGACCGCGAGGCGGTGGTCGAGCGGGCGCGGGCGGCCGGCGTCACGCAGCAGGTGCTGCCCGCGGTCATGGTGGGGAATTTCGAGACGGTGCGGGCGTTGGCGCACCAGCATGGGCTGGCCTACGCGCTGGGCATCCACCCGCTGTGCGTCGACGCGGCCGGCGACGGCGACCTGGCGCTGCTGCGCCAGGCCCTGGCGCGGCACATCGACGACCCCCGCCTGGTGGCGGTCGGCGAGATCGGGCTGGACCATTTCGTGCCAGGCCTCGACCAGGCGCGTGGTGAGCACTTCTTCGCCGAGCAGCTGAAGCTGGCGCGCGAGTTCGGCCTGCCGGTGATCGTGCATGTGCGGCGCTCGGCCGATTCGCTGCTGAAGCACCTGCGCCGCATCGAGGTGCGCGRCATCGCCCACGCCTTCAACGGCAGCGCGCAGCAGGCCGAGGTGTTCGTCGGGCTGGGGTTCCGGCTGGGCTTCGGCGGTGCGATGACCTTCGAGCGCGCGCTGCAGATCCGCCGCCTCGCGCAGACGGTGCCGGCCGAGGCCCTGGTGCTGGAGACCGATGCCCCCGACATCCCGCCGCACTGGCTGTACCGCACGGCCGAGCAGCGCGCGGCGGGCGCCACCTCGCGCAACGAGCCGTCGGAGTTGCCGCGCATCGCCGAGGTGCTGGCCGGCCTGCGCGGCCTGTCGCTGCACGACTTGTCGCAACTGACACGCACCAACACGCACGCCGCGCTGCCGCGCCTCGCGGCTCTGGCAGACTGGCCGGCTCGATGAAGCCAGCGCTCTCTTCCACCGCCGCCCCCACGCCCACCCCCACCGCCGAGCCGCTGCTGCAGGGCCTGCCGCCGGTGATCGGCCCGCGCACGCGGCTGGTGGTGCTGGGCAGCTTCCCCGGTGTCGCATCGCTGCAGGCCGGCCAGTACTACGCCCACCCGCGCAACCACTTCTGGCCGATCCTGTCGGCGCTGTGGGATGTCGAGCTGCGGACCCTGCCTTACGCCCGGCGCATCGACGAAGTGCGCGAGCGCGGGCTGGGCATCTGGGATGTCTACGCCCACTGCCGCCGCGAGGGCAGCCTCGACAGCGCGATCGAGGATGCGCAGTACAACGACCTCGCCAGCCTGCAGCGGCTCGCGCCCGGCCTGCAGGGCATCGCCCACAATGGCGGCGAATCGGCGCGGGCGATGCGGTTCACCGCGACACTCGGCGTGCCGGTGATGCGCCTGCCGTCGACCAGCCCGGCCAACGCCTCGTGGAGCTTCGAGCGCAAGCTGGAAGCCTGGCGCACCGCCTTCGAAGCCTGTGGAATTGCCTGACTCACCGCCCCTGATGCCTGCCCGCCCGACACCCGAACCCGAACTCGTCCCCGCCACCCTCTCCGAGGCCGACGGCGTGCGCTACCTGCACCTCGGCACGCCCTGGGTGCAGGGCGCGATGCGCGTGCGCAAGCCGAACGTGATCGAGCTCGACTACGTGCAGCGCATGATGGTCTGGCTGCTGCTGATCGAACCCGAGGCGCTCGGCGAGGGCCATGCGGTGCAGCTCGGCCTGGGCGCCGCGGCCATCACGCGCTTCACGCAGCGCATGGGCATGCGCACCACGGCCGTCGAGCTGAACCCGACCGTCATCACCGCCTGCCGGCTGTGGTTCCGCCTGCCGGAAGACGACGACCGGCTGCAGGTGCTGAACCAGGACGCCGGCCTGTGGGTCGCCGACCCCGGGAATGCCGGCAGCGTGCAGGTGCTGTGCGTGGACCTGTACGACCACGAGGCCGCCAGCCCGGTGCTCGACGACGACGCCTTCTACCGCGCCTGCCACCGCGTGCTGGCCGATGGCGGCGTGATGACGGTCAACCTGTTCGGCCGCGACGCGAGCTACGAGCAGAGCGCGGCGCGCATCGCGGCCGCCTTCGGCGAGGCGGCGGTGTGGAGCATGCGGCCCACGCGCGAGGGCAACACCGTCGTGGTCGGCATGAAGGGGCGGGTACTTCCGTCCCGTGAAGTGCTGGCCGCGCGTGCCGACAACATCGAGAACCGCTTCGACCTGCCTGCGCGCAAGTGGCTGCGAATGATCAGAAACACGAACGGGGTGACCCCATGACCGCAGCGGCTTCGACGACGAAACACCCCAAGGCCGACAAGGGCGCCGCCGGGCACCCGCGCGGGCGCCTCGAGTGGCGGCGCCTGCTGCACTGGCTGCTCGAGGACGGCGTGATCGGCCGCGAGGACCACGACCGCACCGAGAAGCGCTTTGCCGCGGCCGAGAGCGTGCAGCATCCGCTGGTGCGGCTGGGCAGCGCGGGCCTCTCGAACCGCTCCGGCAAGCCGCTCGACACCGAGATGCTCACCGAATGGCTGGCCGGCCGCATCGGCATGCCGTACATGCGCATCGACCCGCTGAAGGTCGACGTGGGCCGCGTCGGCGACGTGATGTCGATCAACTATGCCGAGCGCCGCCGCGCGCTGCCGCTGCTGTTCGGCGCCCAGGACGTGACGGTGGCCACCAGCGAGCCCTTCGACATCGCCTGGGCCCCCGAGATCGAGGCCCACACCCGCAAGACGCTGCGGCTGGTGCTGGTCAACCCGGTCGAGGTGGCGCGCTACACGACCGAGTTCTACACGCTGTCGCGCTCGGTGCGCGCGGCGGCCAAGAACGGCGAGAACTCGGCGGCCGCGAGCTTCGAGCAACTGGTCGAGCTCGGGCGCAGCAACAAGCAGCTCGATGCCAACGACCAGGGCGTCGTGCAGGTGGTCGACTGGCTGTGGCAGTACGCCTTCGACCAGCGCGCGAGCGACATCCACCTCGAGCCGCGCCGCGAGCTGAGCCTGATCCGCTTCCGCATCGACGGCGTGATGCACACCGTCTACCAGCTGCCGCCCGGCGTGATGAACGCGATGATCGCGCGCGTGAAGCTGCTCGGCCGCATGGACGTGGTCGAGAAACGCCGCCCGCTCGACGGCCGCATCAAGACGCGCAACCCGAACGGCGACGAGGTCGAGATGCGGTTGTCGACGCTGCCCACCGCGTTCGGCGAGAAGATGGTGATGCGGATCTTCGACCCGGACACCGCCGTCAAGTCGCTCGACGCGCTCGGCTTCGGCAGCCACGACGCCCAGCGCTGGGAAGCCCTCACCGCACGGCCGCACGGCATCATCCTCGTGACCGGGCCGACCGGCTCGGGCAAGACCACCACGCTGTACTCCACGCTGAAGCGGCTGGCCACCGACGAGGTCAACGTCTGCTCGATCGAGGACCCGATCGAGATGATCCAGCCCACCTTCAACCAGACGCAGGTGCAGCCGGCGCTGGACCTCGGCTTCGCCGAAGGCGTGCGGGCGCTGATGCGGCAGGACCCGGACATCATCATGGTGGGCGAAATCCGCGACCTGGAGACCGCCGAGATGGCGATCCAGGCCGCGCTGACCGGCCACCTGGTGTTCAGCACGCTGCACACCAACGACTCGGCCTCGGCGGTGACGCGGCTGGTCGACCTGGGCGTGCCGCCGTACCTGATCGGCGCCACCGTGATCGGCGTGCTGGCGCAGCGGCTGGTGCGCGCGCTGTGCGCGAGTTGCAAGCAGCCCGATGAAGCGGTGACGGCCGAGACGCTGAACGAGGCCATCAAGCCATGGCGCATCAACGGCAAGGCGCGGCCCTACAAGGCGGTGGGCTGCCTCGAATGCCGCATGACGGGATTCCGCGGCCGCGCGGGGCTCTACGAGCTGCTGACGGTGAACGAGGCGGCGCAGCCGGCCATCCACCCGGTGCCCGATGCCTCGAAGCTGCGCCAGCTGTCGCTCAGCGACGGCCTGCGGCCCTTGCGGCTGGCCGGGATGATGAAGGTGGCCGAAGGCGTCACCACGATGGACGAGGTGCTGCGCTCGACGCCGTCCTGGGACACCTGATGACACCTCAGGACACGGGGCGCTACGTGTAAACCACACACGGCGCCTGGAGTGGTCTGCCTAGAATCGTCCGCAAGCTGTAACAGACAGCGTCACGTCCACCCAGGACACGAGGAGCTATTCGTGCAGATCAAGAGCCAACGGGACTTCTGGTCCGGTTTGATGTTCATCGTCGTCGGCGTGGTGTTCGCCGTCGGTGCGACGAACTACAGCATGGGGAGCTCGGCGCGGCCGGGCCCCGGCTACTTCCCGCTGATCCTCAGCGTGCTGATGGCGATCCTGGGCGGCTTCGTGCTGTTCAAGTCGCTGACCATCGAGGTCGAGGGCGGGGACCCGATCGGCCACGTCGCGTGGCGCCCGCTGCTGGTGATCGTCGCGGCGATCGCGGTGTTCGGCCTCGCGCTGCCGCGCCTGGGCCTGGTGATCACGGTGCCGATCCTGATCCTGATGACCAGCCTCGCCGGCGATGAATTCAAGTGGAAGGGCGTCCTCGCGACGGCCGTCGTGCTCACCGTGGGTTCGTGGGCGATCTTTGTGCTCGGGCTGAAGCTGGTCATCCCGATGTGGCCCTGGTTCGTGGGCTGAAAAGGAAAACACCATGGACTTGTTGGGAAACCTCGCACTCGGCTTCGGTGTCGCCTTCACGGCGCAGAACCTGATGTATGCGTTCTTCGGTTCGGTGCTGGGCACGCTGATCGGCGTGCTGCCCGGGCTGGGCCCGGTGGCCACCATCGCGATGCTGCTGCCGTCGATCTACGCGCTCGACGCGACGCCGGCGCTGATCATGCTGGCCGGCATCTACTACGGCGCGCAGTACGGCGGCTCGACGACCGCCATCCTGATCAACGTGCCGGGTGAGTCGAGCTCGGTCGTGACCGCGATCGACGGCTACCAGATGGCCCGCCAGGGCCGTGCCGGTGCGGCGCTCGCCGCGRCAGGCCTGGGCTCGTTCTTCGCCGGCTGCGTGGGCACCATCATCATCGCGGCCTTCGCGCCGCCGCTGACCGAGCTGGCCTTCAAGTTCGGCCCGCAGGAGTACTTCTCGCTGATGGTGCTGGGCCTGATCGGCGCCGTGGTGCTGGCCTCGGGGTCGCTGATCAAGGCGATCTCGATGATCATCCTCGGCCTGCTGCTCGCGCAGATCAACACCGACGTGATCTCCGGCCAGGCGCGCTACAGCTTCGACATCCCCGAGCTGACCGACGGCATCGGCTTCGTCGTGATCGCGATGGGCGTGTTCGGCTTCGGCGAGATCATCGCCAACCTGGGCATGCCGGCCGAGCATCGCGAGGTGTTCACGAAGAGCGTGAAGGGCCTGTGGCCGACCAAGCAGGACTTCAAGGACGCCTGGCCGGCGGTGCTGCGCGGCACCGCGCTGGGCTCGGTGCTGGGCGTGCTGCCGGGCGGCGGTGCGCTGCTGGCCTCGTTCGCCGCGTACACGGTCGAGAAGAAGGTGGCAGGCGCCAGCGGCCGCTTCGGCAAGGGCGACATCCGCGGCGTGGCCGGTCCCGAATCGGCGAACAACGCCGGTGCGCAGACCTCGTTCATCCCGATGCTGACGCTGGGCATCCCGCCGAACGCGGTGATGGCGCTGATGGTGGGCGCGATGACGATCAAGGGCATCCAGCCCGGCCCGCAGGTGATGACGAGCAACCCGCAGCTGTTCTGGGGCCTGATCGCCTCGATGTGGGTCGGCAACGCGATGCTGGTGATCCTGAACCTGCCGCTGATCGGCATCTGGATCAAGCTGCTGAYGGTGCCCTACCGCTTCCTGTTCCCGGCGATCACGCTGTTCTGCTGCATCGGCGTGTACACGCTGAACAACAACACCTTCGACGTCTACATGACGGCGGCCTTCGCGGTGGTGGGCTACCTGTTCTACAAGCTGAGCTGCGAGCCGGCGCCGCTGCTGCTGGGCTTCATCCTCGGCCCGATGATGGAAGAGAACCTGCGGCGTGCGCTGCTGCTGTCGCGCGGCGACTGGAGCACCTTCATCGTGCGGCCGCTGTCGGCCGGGCTGCTGATCGCCGCCGCCTTGATGATCGTGATCGTGCTGTTGCCGTCGATCAAGAGCAAGCGCGAAGAGGCGTTCCAGGAGGAATAGCGCTCTTCCAGTCAAAACACAGGCCGCCTCGAGCGGCCTGTTTCTTTTGGGGCGCGGCGGGCATCATCCGCGCATCACTTTCAAGGGCCAGGGAATGGACGCAACGAATCACTTCGACTGGAGCGCGGGGTACACGAGCCAGCGCTTGCCGGTGTTCGGCCGCAACGTGGTGTCGACCTCGCACCCGCTGGGCGCGCAGGCCGGATTGCGCATGCTGCTGAACGGCGGCAACGCGGTGGATGCGGCGATCGCCGCGGCGGCGGCGATGACCGTCGTCGAGCCGGTCAGCAACGGGCTCGGCTCCGACGCGTTCTGCATCCTGTGGGACGGGCAGTCGCTGCACGGCCTGAACGCGAGCGGGCGCGCGCCGTCGGCCTGGACGCCGGAATATTTCCGCGCCAGGTACGGCGCCGATGCGAAGACGCCGCCGCTGCGCGGCTGGGACAGCGCCACGGTGCCGGGCGCCRTCGCCGGCTGGGTGGCCTTGAGCGAGCGCTTCGGCAAGCTGCCGTTCGCCGACCTGCTGGCGCCGGCCATCGAGATCGCCGAGCGCGGCTACGCGGTGCCCACCGTCGTGCAGCAGAAGTGGTCGGCCGCGGTGCCGCTGCTGGCGCAGCAGCCGGGCTTCGCCGAGACCTTCATGCCGCACGGCCGCGCGCCGAACCTGGGCGAGCTGTTCCGCTTCCCGGGTGCCGCGCGGTCGCTGCGCCTGATCGCGCAGACGCGCGGTGCCGCCTACTACGGCGGCGAGATCGCCGAGGCGGCGGCCCGCCACGCGAAGGAGCACGGTGGCGCGATCCGCGTCGAGGACTTCGCCGCGTACCGGCCGGAGTGGGTGGCACCCATCGGCAAGACCTACCGCGACCACGTGCTGCACGAGATCCCGCCGAACGGGCAGGGCATCGCGGCGCTGATCGCGCTGGGCATCCTGTCGAACTTCGACCTGGAGCGGCTGGCGGTCGACGGCGTCGATTCGCAGCACCTGCAGATCGAGGCGATGAAGCTCGCGTTCGCCGACGTCTACCGCTTCGTCGCCGAGCCAGGCAGCATGGAGGTGACGGCGGCGCAGATGCTGGACGATGCCTACCTCGCGTCGCGCGCGAAGCTGATCGACCTGAAGCGCGCGCAGGATTTCGGCGCCGGCAACCCGGTGAAGGGCGGCACCATCTACCTGAGCGCGGCCGACGAGAGCGGCATGATGGTGAGCTTCATCCAGAGCAACTACATGGGCTTCGGTTCCGGCGTGGTGGTGCCGGGGTACGGGCTGTCGATGCAGAACCGCGGGCACGGCTTCAGCCTGGCCGACGGCAGTGCCAACCAGGTGGCGCCGGGCAAGCGGCCGTTCCACACGATCATTCCGGCCTTCCTGACGCGCGACGGCCGGCCGCAGATGAGCTTCGGCGTGATGGGTGCCAACATGCAGCCGCAAGGCCATATGCAGACGCTGGTGCGCATGCTCGACTACCGCCAGCACCCGCAGGCCGCCTGCGACGCGCCGCGCTGGCGCTTCAACCAGGGGCTGGAGATCAACGTCGAGCGCTCGATGAACCCGGCGACGGTGCAGGGGCTCGCCGAGCGCGGCCATCGCATGGAAGTCATCAACGACTCGTACCAGGATTTCGGCGCCGGCCAGTTCATCTGGCGGCTCGGCGACCCGGGCAGCGACGGCTACGTGGCCGCGAGCGATGCGCGGCGGGACGGGCAGGCGGTGGTGTTCTGAAAAGGCCGCAGAGGCACCATCCTCAACATTGAGGATCGGGCCGGCGCCGCCAAGGCGCAAAATCCGGCACTGCAGTTCACCGGGCCTGTTCATTCGGGCCATGACGTGGAGCCCTCATGGGACCGATCGCGTCGCGCGTGCCTCACCAGGGACGCCTTGCCGGGATGCCGCGTCACCTGGACGCGTCGTCGGCGCTTTGTCTGGCCGATCTGCATCGGTTGTCCATCTTTGGCGGGCATCGTCCCGCTTCGATGAAACCGATCCACCTGCTTGCCCACCTCCTGGCTTCCCTGCTGTGCGGGTTGCTGCTGCTGGCGGCCGTGCCCTCCGCGGCGCAGCCGGCCGACGCGGCGCAGACCCCCTTGCTGCTCGCGGCGCGCAATGCGTCCGTCAACCACCGCCTCGTGTACGACGGCGAACCGCGCCGCCGCGAACCGGCCGCCCCCTGGGCCACGGCCGACGAAGCGCGCGAGCGCGGCAGCGGCGACTGCGTCGACTACGCGATCGCGAAGTACTTCAGCCTGGTCGCTGCCGGCCTGCCGGCCGACCAGCTGCGCATCGCGTATGCCGAGGTCCGCAGCGGCGGCCCGGCGGGCGCGCGCCAGCGCCACATGGTGCTGGCCTGGCTGCCGCCCGGCGAGGCCGATGGCGATCCGCTGATCCTGGACAACCTGCTCGATGCGGTGCACCCGCTGTCGCGCCGGCCCGACCTGCAGGTGCTGATCAGCTTCAACGAAGCCGGCATCTGGCGCGGCCTGGAGCGTGGCGAGCCGGCACGCGAGCCGCGGCGCATCACCGCGTGGGCGCGCGTGCTCGACCGCCTGGCCRCCGCCGGGCCGGTCGCCGCCTACAGCCTCGACAGCACGCGCACCGTCACCGGATCGAGGTGATCGCGAAAGCCCATGCGCTGGTACAGCGCATGCGCCGCCTCGTTGCTGCACATCACGTGCAGGAAGGGCGTCTCGCCGCGCATCACCTGCCGCTGCACGAGCTTGTTCATCAGCTGGCGCGCGAGGCCGCGCCCCTGGAACTCCGGGTGCGTGCACACGCCGCTGATCTCGCGCAGCGTGCCGGCGTTGGAGCGCTCGCCGGCCATCGCGACCAGCCGGCCACGTTCGAAGCAGCCGAAGTACTCGCCGAGCTCGATGGTGCGCGGCCCGAACGGCCCGGGGCGGGTCAGCGCGGCCAGCTCCATCGCCTGCGCGGCGTGCTCGGGGCCGAGCCGGACCGCGTCGGGCAGCAGGTCGTCCGGCGGCGCATCGGCGCGCCAGACCATGCGGTGCATCGTCGCCTCGACGTGCAGCTGCCAGTCGCGCGGCACCCGACCGCGCCAATCGGCGATGTAGAGGTGTTCGCCGAGGTCGCAATGCGGCGACAGGCTGTCGAAGTCCGGGTGCGCCAGGTCGGCGAACGCGAAGATCGGCGAGAGGCCGGGCGCGTAGCGGCGTGCGCGCGCCGAGCCGCTTGAAAAGCGCAGCTGCGGGCCGCTCAGCGCGTGCCAGAAGACGTTGTCGAGGTGGGAGTCCATCTGTGAGTCCATCGGTTGACGATACGGCATCGTGCGGCGTCCGCGCGGACGAAGGGCCTGGCGACAAGCCTCCTGACGCGCGGCCGAACACTCCTGACAATTTCGTGCGGGGTGCGCGCGTATCCTGCCGCGCTTGCCCTGCGCCTCCGTGCGCAACCACCGTTGCAAGGACGCTCACCATGATCCTGAACCGAACCCTGTGGGTCGCCATCCTGAGCGGCGTGCTGGCGCTGTTCCAGCCGCCCGTCGATGCCGCACCGGTTGCTGCCGATCCGGCAGCGGCGCTCACGACACTGGCCCGTCAGTACTACGACGCGCAGGCGCGGCTCGACCCGGTCTACACCGCGACGCTGGCCGGTGACAACCGCTTCGACGACCAGCTGCCGCTGACCATCGCGCCACGCGAGCGCAAGAAGCGTTTCGCGATGTACAGGCGCGTCGAGCAGCGGCTGTCGACGATCGACCGCGCCCGGCTGTCTCCCGAAGACCAGCTCACGCACGACCTGTTGGCGCACGAGCTGCACGGCCGCCTCGGCTTCGAGGCCTTCGACGACCACCTGCTGCCGGTGCAGCAGCTGGATTCGCTGCCGGTGCTGCTGGCCACCTTCGGCGGCGGGCAGGGCGAGCAGCCGCTGAAGACCGTCGCCCAGTACGACGCCTACCTGAAGCGCATCCGGCGGCTGCCGGCCTGGATCGACCAGGCGATCGCCAACATGCGCGAAGGCATGCGCCGCGGCATCGTGCAGCCGAAGGCGGTGGTGGTGGCGGCGCTCGGCCCGCTGCGCCCGCTCGGCGATGCGGCGCTCGCGACGAACGCCTTCTACGCGCCGATCCGCAACCTGCCGGCGTCGTTCGGCGAGGCGGATCGCCGCCGGCTGACCCAGGCCTATGGCGATGCGGTGACGCGCCGCGTCGCGCCCGCGCTGCGCAAGCTGACGGCCTTCGTCGAGGGCGACTACCAGGCCGCCGCCCGCAGCAGCGACGGCTGGGGCGCATTGCCGAACGGTGCGGCCTGGTACCGCCAGTGGGTGCGCGACCAGACCACCACCGAGCTGAGCCCGGACGAGGTCCACGCGATGGGGCTGAAAGAGGTCGCGCGCATCCAGGGTGAGCTGGCCAAGGTGGCGCCGCAGCTGGGCTACGACGGCGATCCGAAGGACCTGCTCGGCTGGGTGCGCACCCAGCCGAAGTTCCTGCCGTACCGCAGCGAGGCCGAGATCCTGCAGGCCTACCGCGGCATCAACGAGCGGGTGAAGGCGAGCCTGCCGCGGCTGTTCGGCCGGGTGCCGAAGGCGCCGCTGGAGATCCGGCCCGAGCCCGAGCTGACGAAGGCGTCGGCGTCCGACCACTACGCGCTGCCGGCCGAGGATGGCTCGCGTCCCGGCATCTTCTGGGCCGTGATCAACGACCCCGCCGTCTACGACATGACGACGATGACCGCGCTGTTCCTGCACGAGGGGCAGCCCGGCCACCACTTCCAGCTGGGCCTGCAGCAGGAGCTGCGGCTGCCGGAGTTCCGAAAGCGCCTGTGGATCAACGCGTTCGGCGAAGGCTGGGCCCTGTACGCCGAGACGCTCGGCCGCGAGATGGGGCTGTACGACGACCCGGCTGCCTGGGTGGGCGAGTTGCGGCTCGAGATCGCGCGCGCCGTGCGGCTGGTCGTCGACACCGGCCTGCATGCCAAGGGCTGGAGCCGCGAGCAGGCGATGGCGTACTGGCAGGCCAACGTCGGCGCGTCGCCCGAGGATGCGCGCAACCAGATCGAGCGCTACATGGTGTGGCCGGGGCAGGCGCTGGGCTACAAGATCGGCGCGCTGAAGATCCAGGCGCTGCGCGAGCGGGCGAAGCAGGCACTGGGCGAGCGCTTCAGCATGCCGGCCTTCCACGATGCGGTGCTGGGCGAAGGCGGGCTGCCGCTGTCGGTGCTGGACGCGCAGGTCGACCGCTGGATCGCGAGCCGGCGCTGAGATCGCTGCCGAGATCGGCATTTCAGCGCGCGCGTTCACGCTGTGCCACCTGGGCCGCGGGCGTGGCGGGCTGCATCGCGACATGCCGCGGGTCGTTCACGCGCAGCAGCTCGGCCAGCGCGGCGCGGCGCGGCTCCTGCCCGGGCAGGCGGGCCAGGTTCTCGACCAGCAGCTGCGCCGCGAACACGGCGGATTCGCGGCGCGTGAGCGCGCGCAACGCAGCGGCCGGCGCCGCGCCGCGCGGCCGGGGCGTGTCGACCTTCAACTCGCCCGAGGTCGGCTCGAGGATGCGCAGCACGCCGCCTTCGTCGCGGTAGAACACGCCGAGTTGCTGCGGCGAGGTCGCGAGGCTGATGTCCAGGCCGAGCCGCTGGCCGACGATCGCGACCAGCATCGCCATCGACACGCAGTTGCCGCGCCGCGTGACGAGATGGGTGGCGAGCAGCTTGTTGGCGATGTCCCGGCAGCCCGGGTCGTCGTCGGCGCGCAGCCAGGGGCGCTGGCCGTTCCAGTCGCCGGCGCGGTACAGGTAGGCGTGCAGCGCTTCGAAGCGCTCATGGCGGGTCGGCGCCGGCGGCAGCATCTCCAGCACCTCGGCGGCGATGCCGTCGAGGCGGCTGCGCATGGCGTCCACGTCGATGCGCGGCTCGACCCGCTTGTCGATCGCCAGCTTGACCTCGCCGAGGTCGAGGTCGGCCTCGGGGCGCTGCAGCCAGGCCTGGACGGCCTGCAGGTCGGCGTCGGGCGGTGGCCGCAGCTCGGCATGGGAGATCGGTGGAGAGATCAATGAGGCCGACAACAACAACCAGCCCGCGAAGAGAAGAGGAGTCCTC
>NZ_JBFUGW010000128.1:0-18182 GCF_056402735.1 Rhizobacter sp. P3_C12 | reverse complement strand
GGCAGGCGCAGCGGGTCGGCGTCGCCGGGCTGCGCCGCCGGCAGGCGCAGCCCGCCGTCGCGGCGTGACACCAGCAGCAGGGGCCGCGGCTCGCCGTGCGGATCGTTGGCCGCGGCGTCGTCCCGCAGGTTCAGCAGCACGGCGACGCCGGCGCTGACGCTGGCGTCGGCGGGCGTGAGGTCGAGCGCCCGTGCCAGGCTCTGCGCTCGGCGCAGCAGGGCGCGGTCCAGCTCGCCCGAATCGCGCTTGAGCGTCTGCCACAGGATGATGCCGAAGAAGACGAGGAACATCAGCACGATCACGCCCATCATCGCCAGCAGCACGCGCCGTTGCAGCCGCGGCGGGCGCGCCGTGGCTGCGCTCAAGCGCGGTCTCCGGCCAGCAGGTAGCCGATGCCGCGCACGGTCTTCACGCGTTCTGCGCCGACCTTGCGCCGCAGGTTGTGCACGTGGACCTCGATGGCGTTGAAATCGAGCGGCTCGCCCAGCGGCGCCAGGGCCTGCGCCAGGCGGTGCTTGGGCACCACGCTGCCACCGGCGCGCGCCAACGCGGCCAGCACGTCGAACTCGCGCAGCGAGAGGCCGGCCGGCTCGCCGTCCACCGTGCAGACACGCTGGCGCATGTCGATGGCCAGCGTGCCGATGGTCCACACCGAAGCCGCCTGCTGGGCGGCACGCCGCGTCACCGCGTGCACGCGCGCGACGAGCTCGACCACGGCGAAGGGTTTGACGATGAAATCGTCGGCGCCTTCATCCAGGCCGGCCAGGCGATCGCCCAGTGCGTCGCTGGCGGTGATGACGATCAGCGGCACGGCCAGGCCGTCGCGGCGCCAGGTGCGCAACAGGTCGAGCCCGTGGCCGTCGGGCAGGCCCAGGTCGAGCAGGATGCAGTGGTGGCCGCCGGCCACGGCGAAGCGGTGGGCGTCGCAGGCCGTGCGCAGCCATTCGCTGGTGAATCCGGCGCCGCGCAGGGCTTGCTGGAGCGACGCGCCCAGGTCCACATCGTCTTCGATCAGCAGCAGGTGCATCGTGCGCGATGGTAGGGCCCGCCAGCTTGGCCGATGCTTAAGAGGTGCAGCGGCGTCGCATCGGCCCGTCGCATCAACCCGTGGCGCCGGACGACGCAACAGGGCTGCGCTTCATGGCCGAGGCGGCCTCCCGGCAGGTCTCGAAGAAGGCGAGCTTGGTGGCATTGCGGCGGCGGTGCTGGGCGCGGTGCTTGGATGCCACCTCGCAGTCCGACCGGATCCCCAGCGTTCCCGGCAGTTGCCAATGGCGCGGACCGAGCCGGTCCGCGCCGGCCTCGGTCCAGACCCTGTCGTAGTCGAGCTGGATGCGCCGCCGCCGGGCATAGCCAGCCGACACGTGCGATTGCTGGGCGACGGTGATCGGCGCCGGCAGGTCCCAGCCCGCACAGACCCCTTGCAGTGCACAGAGCAGCAGCGACGAAGGCCGCAGGCGGTGCAACTGCATGCCCAGCTCGCGCATCAATGCGTCGGTTCCGCGCACCCCCTGGAAACCGGCGACGAGGACGACGCTGCGTTCCTCACCGGCGATGCCGGCCGCGCCGGTGCCGACGATGCTGAAGTGGGTCGACACCAGGCGCTGGCCCTGGAACATCAGGTCGAAGCTGAGCTCGCCTTCGCGGCTTTGCGACGCCGACTGCCGCAGCACGAGCGAGACGTCGGTGCAGGTCTCGGCTGCCAGCGGAAACAGCAGGCCTTGTCGTTGCCACAACGCCCGGCAGGTTTCCGGCCGGAGCGTTGCGTGCAACCAGCTGAAATGGGACACGACACAGGCTGCCCGGTCGGCCACGCTCAGGCCATCGCAGAGGTACGGCCGCAATGGCCGCAGGCTCACTTCGATCGGGTAGTGCGCACCGTGCTCCTGCTTGAGCCGATGCAAGGAGACCAGGCAGGTCTGGACGCCAGCCCTGCGCAGCGCAAAGCGCCAGAAGAACTTGACGGCCCGCCTGAATGTGGCCCATCTCCCGCCTGCGCCGTCGTCCGTGCTGCGGAACAAGACGTGCCAATCCCCTCGGGCTTGCGCCGCTGTTGCAAACATCCTCTGCTCTCCTCCCGCCCCCGCGAATCGCCATTCGGCGACCGAATTTGTACAAAACTTTACCATCAGGAAATATTGCGGAAGCTTTGTTTTCTTGCGGTTTCCTTGAGTTTTCCTTGGCCTTGCCGTGTCCCCTGCGGCGGTTTTCTCGTGCACTTTCGCGCCAGAGCGCTGCCCGAGGCCCGGCAGCCGCTCAAGCCCTGCCATCGCAGGTCGATACGGTCTTCAAGCCCCAGGATGTCCTCGGGGCGGCCCGCGCCGGGTACGGCTTGCACCGACCGGATCCAGGTTCTATTGCAAAGGTCCGCCCGTGAACTTCCAGAGCATGAAACTCAGCACCAAATTGATCAGCGCCTTCATCGGCGTCTGCCTCGTCGGCGCAGTCGTCAGCGCCATCGGCATCAGCAACATGGGCCGGATCAACGACGCGGGCGACAAGATCTACAAGATGGACATGATCGGCCTGTCGCTGGCCAAGGAGGCGAACATCAACCTGCTGTACGTCGGCCGTTCGCTGCGCAACGCCTTGCTGTCCACGACGCCGGAGCAGCGCACCAGCGCGCTTGCCAAGAGCGAGAAGGAACTGGCGCTGCTGCGCGAGAACCTCGACAAGGCCAAGCCGCTGTTCTGGTCAGAAAARGGAAAGGCCGCGTTTGCCCAGCTGGAAAGCGGTTGGCAGGAATACACCCAGGGCGTCAGGAAGCTTCAGGCGGACACGGCGTCGGCCAGGCTGGACGACCGCGCCGAGCTCACGAAGTACATGTTCGGAGACTTCGCGCGGATCGTCACCAAGCTCGATGACGACATGACGGCGCTGGCCGACGTCAAGGAGGCCAATGCCAAGCATGCTTCCGAAGCCAATGCGGCGAGTTTCCAGAATGCCCGCAATCTCATGCTGGCCCTGGTCACCGGTGCCCTGCTGTTGGGCATCGGCATCGGCTTCTGGCTGACGCGCGGCCTGGTGCGACAGCTGGGCGCCGAACCGGCCGCGGCGGCCCATCTGGCCCAGAGCGTTGCCGGTGGCGACCTCAGCACGAACATCGACGTGCGCAGCGGCGACACGACCAGCGTCATGGCCGCACTGAAGGCGATGCAGACCAACCTGGCGCAAGTGGTCTCGAACGTGCGCAGCAACTCCGAGAGCGTCGCGACGGCATCGGCCCAGATCGCCCAGGGCAACCTGGACCTGAGCCAGCGCACCGAAGAGCAGGCCTCAGCGCTCGAACAGGCGGCCGCTTCGATGGAAGAGCTCAGCTCCACCGTCAAGCAGAACGCCGACAACGCCAAGCAGGCGAACCAACTCGCGGTCAACGCGAGCACGGTGGCCATCGAAGGCGGCGAAGTCGTGGGCCAGGTGGTGCAAACCATGAAGGCCATCAACGACAGCTCGAAGAAGATCACCGACATCATCAGCGTCATCGACGGCATCGCCTTCCAGACCAACATCCTCGCGTTGAACGCGGCGGTCGAGGCGGCGCGTGCAGGCGAGCAGGGCCGCGGCTTCGCCGTGGTGGCCGCCGAAGTGCGCAGCCTGGCCGGCCGTTCGGCCGAGGCGGCCAAGGAGATCAAGAGCCTGATCAACGCCAGCGTCGAGCGTGTCGAGCAAGGCACGACGCTCGTCGGCCAGGCCGGCGTCACGATGACCGAGGTGGTCAGCTCCATCAAGCGCGTGACCGACATCGTCAGCGAGATCAGCGCTGCCAGCAGCGAGCAGAGCGTGGGCGTTTCGCAGGTCGGCGAGGCGGTCAGCCAGATGGATCAGGTCACGCAGCAGAACGCGGCGCTGGTCGAGGAAAGCGCGGCTGCCTCCGAGAGCCTGAAGGTGCAGGCGCAGCAACTGGTGCAGGCCGTGGCCGTCTTCAAGCTGCCGGCCGACGGCGCGGGACATCAGGCAAGCCCCCGCCCGGCCGACGACACGCGCAACCACGCCGAGCGCCACGAGCCGGAGCATGCGAAGAACGTGGCCCGACCCGACTTCAGCAAGGCGAAGTCGAAGGTGAAGCCGAAGGGTCCCGCGGCGGGACACCTCGCCACGCCGGCCGCCCCGGTGGCGGTGGCACGCACCGGCACCGACGACTGGGCCAGCTTCTGATCGGGGGAGCGGACGGGTTCAGTTGCTGTACAGCAGGCCCCGGCCGGTGCCGCTGACGTAGATCCGGCCATAGACGTTCTGATCGGCAGCCATCGTCCCGATGCCGCCGAACTGGTGCGCGTCATCGTTGAAGCGCGACCAGCTGGCGCCGCCGTCGTCGGAGCGGTAGACGCCCCACACGCCGTTGACCACGCCCACCACATAGACCGCCGCCGAGTACGCGGCACCGGGCTTGGCCTTGCCCAGCGCCACCAGCGTGGCGCCCTGCACGTCGGGCCACTGGTTGCTGCCCTGGATCGACGCAAACTTGCTCAGCTTCGTCCAGGTCGATCCTGAATCCACCGAGTGGTACACGGCGTTGCCGTCGGCCAGCCAGAGGTCACCCTCGGCGTTGGGGTTGACCACCAGCGAGGTGTTCGCGAAGTAGTTGGGGGCCAGCCCCGCGGTCACCGATCCCTGGCTCAGCGTGAACGTGTGGCCGGCATCCGTCGAGACATAGACCTTGCCCGGCGTGCCCCACCAATTGGCGCCTGAATCGTAGGCATAGACCTTGTTCGGGTTCTTGCGATCTGTGGCCAGATGGTAGGCGCGGGGGTAGATGTTGGAGACCGGCGGCAGATTGGTCGGGACCCAGGTCGCGCCGTTGTCCGTGGTGTAGGACGGCACCGAGTAAGCGGGCGCCCAGACCGCCTTGTTGCGCGCGGTGACCGCGATGCTTGCTTCGCCGTTCGTGTTGGCCGCGGCACCGGGAGCGAGGGTGGCGAAAGGCGTCCAGGTCTTGCCGCCGTCGCCGGACCAGACGCCGAAGGCGGTACTGGTGCTGAGGACGACGCCCATGCTGGCGATGTAGAGCGGGTCGGACCACGCCATGTCGGCGGCGAAGCCGTTGCTCCAACTGGTGCCCGGCGTCAGGGTCGGCTTCGTCGCGAGATTCGTGTGCACCCAGGGGCCGACGTCACCCGAACTGTTGATCACGGTGTACGTTGCCTGGGCCGGCGGCGTGGCGAGGCTCAGGACGGCAGTCTCCTCCAGCCCCTCGACGACCTCGTTCCAGCTCGGCGTTGACGAGGAAGCGTTGCGGGTTTCCCAGACGCCGCCGCCATGGACGTGCAGAACGCGGTCGGGGTTGAGCGGATCGATCTCGACGTCGTCGGGCCAGCCCCAGAAGGCGCCGTCGGCCGGCGTACGCGGCATGGTGGCCGCGATCTCGCGCCAGGTCTTGCCGCCGTCGCCTGACCACTGAATGGCCTGCTGGCCGCTGTAGTTGCCCCAGGTGTTGGTCACGCCCAGCGCAATGCGGGTGCTCGCGCCGGTGCCGGAGACGGACACCCCGCCGAGGCCCATGCCGGTCCCTGTCCCGCCGCTGTTGGGGTCCTTCAGCAAGGTCCAGTTGGTGCCGTCGAATTTGTAGAGCTGGGCGGGGCCGGAGGCGCCCGGCCCCGGATCCTTGGTGAACACGACATAGAACATGCCGTCCGCAGCGCGCACCATGTGCGGAATGTGGTAGCCGGAGATCGGGGTCGACACCGCGGTCCACGAAGCGCCGCCGTTGCTGGACTTGTACAGGTTCGAGCCCAGGCCCGCCGTGCTGACGTAGTCCGGGGCGATGGCCGCGTAGATCGTCTGCGTGGCCGAGCCGCTGCCCTTGGTGCCGGTGTCGAGCACCACCAGCTCGACGCCCATCGCGYTGCCGACGCTCAAGGTATTGACCTGGTCCTGGGTCAACCTGGCACTCGACAGCGACGTGACCTGGGYCCAGGTGAGGCCCGAGTCCGTGCTCTTCCACAGGCCGGCCGTGCGCGTGCCGTAGAACAGCGTCGAGGGCTTGTTGGGGTCGACCGTCAGGCGTTCGCCGATGGCCCGGCCGGGGCTGTTGCCCGCCAGGGGAAAGGGCAGGCCGACGTGAGTCCAGTGGTCACCACGGTCGCTGGAGATGTACAGGCGGCCGTCGCCCCCGAAGGTGTACATGCCGGCGGCCAGGTAGACGAGCTTGTCGTTGTTCGGATCGACGGCGATGCTTTCGATGCCGTGGAACCGGTCCTCGCCGCCGCCGAAGCCCAGGCCGTCGGTGATGGGCACCCAGGACGTCGTCGCCTCGCTCCAGCGGTAGGCGCCGCCGACGTCGGTGCGCGCGTAGCGCAGGTTGGCGGCGGTCGGATGGAAGACGAGGCCGGTGACGTAGCCGCCACCGCCGAACTTCACGCTCTTCCAGGTGGTGGCCTGGGCAGGCGCAGGCGCAGGCGCAGGTGCAGGCGCAGGTGCAGGTGCAGGCGCAGGCGCAGGCGCAGGTGCAGGCGCAGGTGCAGGTGCAGGCGCAGGTGCAGGCGCAGGCGCAGGCGCAGGCGCAGGCGCAGGCGCAGGCGCAGGCGCAGGCGCAGGCGCAGGCGCGGGCGCGGGCGCAGGCGCAGGTGCGGGTGAGGGTGCCGACCCAACCGGTGCCGCAGCGGTGTCCGAGTCATGGCCTCCGCCGCAGGCAGACAGCACCATGGCGCACAGCAGTGCGCTTGTCGCAGTGGCGCGGTTGGGGCGGTTGGGGCGTTGGCTCGGCATGCTCATCGTGAAGATCCTGTTGCGTCAAAGTCAGTGCGGCACGCGCATGTCAGTCGACATGCGGCACCCTCGATTTCGGCGCTAGTGTCTGGGTCGCGATGGCAGGAAAACTGACGAAACTTGCGGAGTCGACGGATGCCACGGGGGGCGTTGGCGCAGCGAGACGCCATGCAACAGAATGCAAATCAACGTGGATCGGAAGACGCCGAATCGAGACCGCAAGTGCCGCAAATTGCGCCAGAGCGACGAAATTCGACGCCCTCAGGCTCCTCCGTCAGCACCGACCCAGCGTTCCTCTGACAGCTTGAGGTGCGTGTGCATCGCGGACTGGGCGGCCAGGGGGTCGCGCGCTTCGATGGCGCGAAGAATGGCCTCATGCTCCTTCAGCGCGAGGTTCCACGTGCGGGCGTTCTCGTAGCGTGAACTGATCTTGGCCGAGATCGGGCTGTGACGTTCGTCGAACAGCTCCGCCACGATCCGCACCATCACCGAGTTGCCGCTCATCTCGGCGATGGTCAGGTGGAACTGCCGGTCGTGGTCGATCGGTGTGCGGCGCTTGGCGACCTCGCTGCGCATGCCCTTGACGATCTCGCGCAGGCGCAGCAGCGCCGGCTCGGTTCCGTGTGCGCAAGCGAGCATGATCACCGAACCTTCGAACGCCGCACGCGCCTGCATGAGCTCGCTCGGGCTTTCGCCGAGCGCGGCCGTCGTCTCGGGCGCACGTTCCGCCCGCGGGCACACGTACACGCCGGATCCGCTGCGGATCTCCACGCTGCCTTCGACGTCGAGCGCGATCAAGGCTTCGCGCAGCGAGGGCCGCGACACACCCAGTTGCTGCGCCAGGTCGCGCTCCGGCGGCAGCCGCGTGCCGGTGTCGAAACCGCCTTGCTGGATGAGCTCGCGGATCTGATCGGCGATCTGCTGGTAGAGCCGGCGAGGCTCCACCTGCTTCAACTGGAGGGTCATGGCAGGTCCGGGAAATTGGCCTGACCATGATAGCGACATCGTTTGCCTGATGTCGCCCCGGACGCAGAAACGCACGGGCGTGTACAGGGAATGTCCCAGGTTCCCCGCAGCGTTTTGGTCAGGCCAAATCATAAATCGTTGGTCAGGTGGTTTGACCAAAAGGAGACACGACTTGCAGCTTCACGCAGCGTCAGCCCGCACGGTGGACTCGCCACGCCGCGCAGCGCCCGAACCCTTGCTGAGCCTGCATGGCATCGGCAAGCGATTCCTCGCCGTGACCGCGCTGCACGGCGTGAGCTTCGAGTTGCGCCGCGGCGAAGTGCATGCCGTGTGCGGCGAGAACGGTGCGGGCAAGTCGACGCTGATGAAGATCGTCAGCGGACAGCTGCAGCCCGACGAGGGCCACATCGCGTTCAAGGGCACGCGGACCCGCTTTGCGTCGACGCGCGAGGCCGAGGCGGCCGGCATCGCGATGATTCACCAGGAGCTCAACCTCGTGCCCCACCTGTCGGTGGCCGAGAACATCTTCCTGGCCCGCGAGCCGCGCCGGGGCTGGTGGATCGACCGGGCGAAACTGCAGGCCGGCGCGACCGCCTGCCTGCAGCGGCTGGGCGTGGACATCGCCCCGACTCAGCAGGTGCGCACGCTGTCGGTGGCGCAGCGACAGATGGTCGAGATCGCCAAGGCGCTGTCGCTGAATGCGGAAGTCCTCATCATGGACGAGCCCACCTCGTCGCTCACCGAGACGGAAACCGAACAACTCTTCAAGGTCATCCACGAGCTCAAGCGCGCCGGTGTCGGCGTGGTCTACATCTCGCATCGGCTCGACGAAATGGCGCACATCGTCGACCGCGTGACGGTGCTGCGCGATGGCCGCCACGTGAGCACCGACGACTTCGCCGCGACGACGGTCGACAGCATCGTCGAGCGGATGGTCGGCCGCCCGCTGGAAGACAAGTTCCCGCCCGCCACGCGGGTGCCGACCACCGAGGTCCTGATGTCGGTGCGCGGCCTGGCGCGCAAGCAGGTGTTCGAAGGCATCGGCTTCGAACTGCGGCGCGGAGAAATCCTCGGCTTTGCAGGGCTGCTGGGCGCCGGCCGCACCGAGGCCGCGCGAGCGGTCTTCGGCGCCGACCCGTCGGACGCCGGCGTCGTGCAGCTGGGCGACCAGGTGCTGCGCATCCGGTCGCCGCGCGACGCGATCCGCCACGGCATTGCCTACCTGTCGGAAGACCGCAAGCACGACGGCCTCGCGATCGACATGCCGCTGGTGCACAACGTCAGCATGGCCAACATGGCGGCGGTGTCGGGCCGTGCGGGCTTCATCCGCTTCAAGGAAGAAGAGGCGTCCGCCCGGCGCTTCGTCGACACGCTGGCCATCCGCACGCCGTCCGCGCGCCAGCTGGTGCGGCTGCTGTCGGGCGGCAACCAGCAGAAGGTCGTGATCGCCAAATGGCTGTTCCGCGACTCGCGCGTGCTGTTCTTCGACGAGCCCACGCGCGGCATCGACGTGGGCGCGAAGTACGCCATCTACCAGCTGCTCGACGAACTCGCCGCGCAGGGCATCGGCGTGGTGCTCATCAGTTCGGAGCTGCCCGAGATCCTCGGCATGACCGATCGCGTGGCGGTGTTCCATGCCGGGCACATCACCGGCACGCTCGACACGCGCCGGACCTCACAGGAAGAAATCATGCATTTCGCCTCGGGCCGCCCGGCACGCGCGGCCGCATGACCCGGCCAGGCACCCCATGACCGACAAGCAGAAAGACCTGTTCCAGAAATTCGCGGCGCTCGCGAGCCTGATCGCGCTCACGGCGGTGTTCTCGTTCGTGAGCGACTCGTTCTTCTCCGTCGGCAACGGCATGACGGTCGCGCTGCAGGTGACCTCGATCGCCTACCTCGGCATCGGCGCGACCTGCGTGATCATCACCGGCGGGATCGACCTGTCGGTGGGCGCCATCCTCGCGCTGGCGGGCGTCGTCGCCGCGCTGGCGGTGAAGGCGGGCCTGCCGGTGCCGCTGGGCATGCTGTGCGGGCTGGTGGTGGGGGCCTTGTGCGGACTCGTCAACGGCCTGTGCGTGACCTGGCTCAAGCTGCCGCCGTTCATCGCGACGCTGGGCATGATGATGGTCGCGCGCGGCGTCGCGCTGCAGATCACCGATGCCAAGGCCATCGGCGGACTCGGCGAGGGGTTCGCCGCACTCGGCAACGGCTCGCTGGGCCGCGTCGTCAAGATCGGCGCCGACGGTTTCCCGGACGTCGTGTTCCCGGGCATTCCCTACCCGGTGCTGCTGATGATCGCGCTGGCCGTCGCGGTGGCGGTGCTGCTCAACCGCACCACGCTCGGCCGCTTCATCTATGCCATCGGTTCGAACACCGAGGCGGCGCGCCTGTCGGGCGTGGACGTGCGCGGCGTCACCGTCTTCGCCTACGTGCTGTCGGGAACGCTCGCGGGGCTGACGGGCTGCGTGCTGATGTCGCGCCTGGTCACGGCCCAGCCGAGCGAAGGCCTGATGTACGAGCTCGACGCGATCGCCGCCGCGGTGATCGGCGGCACCTCGCTGTCGGGCGGCGTCGGGACGATATCGGGCACGGTCATCGGCGCCTTCGTGATCGGCATCCTGCGCAACGGCCTGAACATGGGCGGCGTGTCTGCCTTCACGCAGCAAATCATCATCGGTCTGGTCATCCTGCTCACCGTGTGGATCGACCAGATGCGTCATCGCAGATGACACCTCACCGGCAGGACCGCCCGGGAATCGGAGAGAGACAAGCTTGTTCATCAAGAGGACTGACATGAAGAAAATCCTGACCACCCTGTTCGCATCCACGTTCCTGTTCGCCGCCTCGGCGGCATCGGCCGCAGACAAGGAGATCGCCGTCATCGTGAAGACCGCGAACTCCGATTTCTGGCAGAACGTGAAGAAGGGATCGACCGCCGCCGCCGGCGAACTCAAGGGCTACACCGCCAGCTTCCAGGGCGCTGCGTCGGACACCGATCTCGCCGGCCAGGTCGCGCTGGTCGAGAACGCCGTGAACCGCAAGGTGGCGGCCATCGTGCTCGCGCCGTCCGATCCCGATGCGCTGATTCCCGCGATGAAGAAGGCCTGGGAGGCCAAGATCCCGGTGATCCTGATCGACTCCGCGGCCAGCGACGCGGGCAAGGACTACTACCAGTCCTTCCTCGCCACCGACAACAAGAAGGCGGGCGAGCTGTGCGCGCAGGCCCTGATCGACAAGGTCGGCACGACGGGCAAGATCGCGATCATGTCGTACACGGCAGGCTCGGGCTCCGAGATCGGCCGCGTCGGAGGTTTCCGCAAGTACCTCGAGACCCACTCGAAGCTGCAGGTGGTGGGCCCGTTCTATTCGAACTCGCAGATGGGAACGGCGTTGAACCAGACCACCGACGTGCTCGCGGCGAACGCCGACCTGAAGGGCATCTTCGGCGCCAACGAGCCGACCGCGATCGGCATGGGCCGCGCGCTCGTGCAGTCGGGCAAGGCGGGCAAGGTGGTGGCCATCGGCTTCGACGGCAACGGCGACCTGCAGGGCTTCATCAAGGACGGCACGCTCGAAGCCATCGCCGTGCAGAGCGCCTACCAGATGGGCCACCTGGGCGTGAAGACCGCGGTCGAAGCGAGCCAGGGCAAGACCGTGCCGAAGTTCCGCGACACCGGCGTGGTGATGGTGACCAAGAAGAACATCGAGTCCACCGAAGCGAAGAACGTCCTGTACTGAGCGACTCGAAGGGAGCGTCATGCTGACCGTGATCTGCGACACCCCGGGCACCTTGCGTGTCGTGGACAGGGAGATGCCCCTGCGCGGCGAAGGCGAGGTGCTGCTGCGGGTGCGGCGGGTGGGGGTGTGCGGGACCGACCTGCACATCTTCACCGGCCACCAACCCTATCTCGAATACCCGCGCGTGATGGGCCACGAGTTCTCCGGCACCGTCGCCGAAGCGCCCGCCGGCAGCGCGCTGGCGGTCGACGACCCGGTGTTCGTGATGCCCTACCTGTCGTGCGGCAGCTGCATCGCGTGCCGCCAGGGCAAGACCAACTGCTGCGTGGCCATCCAGGTGCTGGGCGTGCACCGCGACGGCGCCTTCACCGAGTACATCAGCGTTCCGCAAGCCTTCGTCCACAAGGCGGAAGGCGTCACGCTCGACCAGGCGGCGATGCTCGAATTCCTGGCCATCGGCGCACACGCCGTGCGGCGCGGCGATGTGCAGCCCGGCCAGCGCGTGCTGGTGGTCGGCACCGGGCCCATCGGCATGGCGGCAGTGACCTTCGCCGTCCTGCGCGGCGCCACCGTCGCCGCACTCGACACGCGCCGCGATCGCGTCGACTTCTGCTGCCAGCACCTGGGAGCGCATGCCGGCGTGGTGATCGGCCCGAGCGACGAAGCGGAGCTGTCGCGGCTGACCGGCGGCGACTTCTTCGACGTCGTGTTCGATGCCACCGGCAATGCCCGCGCGATGGAGCGCGGCTTTCGCTTCATCGCCCACGGCGGCAAGTACGTGCTGGTCTCGGTCGTGCGCGACAACATCGCCTTCGCCGATCCCGAGTTCCACAAGCGCGAGGCGACGCTGCTGGGCAGCCGCAACGCCACGATGGAGGATTTCGAGACCGTGCTCGCCGCCATGCGTGCCGGCAAGATCCCGCACGAGGCGCTGAACACGCATCGGCTCGCCCTCGCGAACCTGCCCGCCGACTTCGTGCAGCTGCTCGACCCGTCGCGAGGCGTGGTCAAGGCCATCGTCGAGTGTTGAGGGATCGCACCATGGCGCTGCCCATTCTCCAGTTCGGCACCGGCCGCTTCCTGCAGGCGCACGTGGACCTGTTCGTGTCGCAGGCGCTCGCGCGGGGCGAGGCCCTCGGCGGCATCGCCGCCGTGCAGACCACGGGCAGCGCGCAGAGCACGGCACGAACGGCGGCGCTGGCCGGCGGCGCGGGCTACCCCGTCGAGGTTCGCGGCCTGCTCGACGGGCGCCGCCTGTGCGAGACCGTGCACGTCGACTCGGTGCGGCAGGCCTGGCATGCGGACACCCATTGGCCGCAGATCGTGGAGGCCGTCGCGACGGACGTCCGCGTCATCGTGTCGAACACCGGCGAACGCGGCTACGCGCTCGACTCCGCCGATGGGCCGTCGCTGTTGTCCGACACCGGCACGGCCGCGCCGCGCAGCTTCCCTGCGAAGCTGGCCGTGCTGCTGTATCGCCGCTGGCGGCATCAGCCGGGCGGTGGCCCGTCGCTGTTCCCCTGCGAGCTCGTGCCGAGGAACGGCGATGCGCTGCGCGCGGTCGTCTGCGAACTCGCGAAATCGTGGCAGGCGCCGGCGTCCTTCATCGACTACCTGCACGACGAATGCGTGTGGGTCAACTCGCTGGTCGATCGCATCGTGTCGGAGCCACTGATTCCGCTCGGCGCGGTCGCCGAGCCGTATGCCCTGTGGGCGATCGAGCGGCAGCGTGGAATGGTGCTGCCGTGCACGCATCCGGCCATCGTCCTGACCGACGAACTGGGGCGCTTCGAGCGATTGAAGCTGATGCTCCTGAACCTCGGCCACACGTTTCTCGCCGAACGCTGGCTGGCCGGCGGTCGGCCGCACGATGAAACCGTCCTGCAGGCGCTGGGCGATGCGCCGTTGCGCGCCGAGCTGGAAGCGGTCTGGCGCGACGAGGTGATGCCGGTGTTCGACGCCCTCGGCGAAGGCCGCGAGGCGCGCGACTACCTCGTCGTTCTTCGCGATCGCCTGCTCAATCCTTTCCTGGCCCATCGCCTGGCCGACATCGCGCAGAACCACGCGTCGAAGAAGCAGGCGCGCATCGGCCTGCTGCTGTCCCAGGCGGACAAGCTGGGACTGCCGCCGACGCAAGCGCGGCTGAGGGCCGCCATGGCCACCGATGAGGAGCTGCATTCATGAAGCAACCTGGTGAGGGCAGGGGCCGGATGCTCGTGACCGGCGCGGCCGGCAAGGTAGGGCAGGCCTTTCTCGCGCGCGCGCTGCACGATCCGGCGTTCGAGCGCTTCGTGTTTCGCGCCTTCACGCATCGACGGCCACTCGAGGCGCACGATCGCCTCGAATGCGTGCAAGGCTCGATCCAGAACCGCGTCGACGTCGACCGCGCGCTGGACGGCGTGACCCATGTGCTTCACCTGGCCACCAGCAAGGAAACGCCCGACGACGTGATGGACGTTGCCGTGAAGGGCATGTTCTGGATGCTCGAGGCCTGCCGCAGCAGCGCCAGCTTCGAACAATTCCTGCTGGTCGGCGGCGATGCCGGCGTGGGCCACTTCGTCTATCCGCACCCGGTGCCCGTCGTCGAGACGCAGCCCCACAGCGCCTACCCCGGCTGCTATGCCTTGTCGAAGGTGCTCGAAGAAGTGATGCTGCAGCAGTACTTCGTCCAGTACGGCCTCAACGGCTGCTGCCTGCGCGCGCCCTGGATCATGGAGAAGGACGACTTCAGGTTCCAGCTGTCGTTCGGCGCCGATGTGTTCGGTGGGCCGCGCTGGTGCGACCTGGTCGGCGCCGAAGCGGCCGCCGCCCACGTCGCCAGCGGGGCGGTGCCGGTGATGCTCGACGCGGCGGGCGTGCCGGTGCAGCGCAATTTCGTGCATGTGGACGACCTCGTCGACGCCATCTGCACCGCGGTCGATCACCCCCGGGCGCGCCAGCAACTGATGAACATCGCGATGGACGAGCCGGTCGACTACGGCGCGCTGGGCGACTACCTTGCGCGCACGCGGGGCGTGCCGCTCGTGCCCGTCAAGACGCCGTACCACTCGACCTGGCTCGACAACACCAAGGCCCGGTTTCTTCTCGGCTGGCGACCGAAGTACGACATGGCCAGGCTGGTCGAGGCAGCGTGGTCGTATCGCCGCGGCCCCGACGACCCGCGCCAGGTCTGGTACCCGGGCTGAGGGCCGCGTCATCGCTCGAACCCGGGTGGCATCCCGCCATGCCGGCCTGTCCTGTTCCATCGGAAGGAGACATCATGCAGATGAACAAGAGAACCCTGGTCGCCACCCTGCTCGCCGCGGCGGGCTTGTCGCTGGTTCCCGGCCTGGGTGCTGCCGCGGGCAAGCGGCTGGTGATCGGTTTCGCGCAGACCGGCGCGGAGAGCGAATGGCGCACGGCGAACACCGAATCGGTGAAGTCCGCGGCGAAGGCGGCCGACGTCGAACTGAAGTTCTCCGACGGCCAGCAGAAGCAGGAGAACCAGATCAAGGCGATCCGGGCCTTCATCGCCCAGAAAGTCGACGTGATCATCCTCGCGCCGCTCGTCACGACCGGCTGGGACACGGTGCTGAAGGAAGCGAAGGCGGCGAAGATTCCGGTCATCCTCGAGAGCCGCAACGTCGAGGTCAAGGACCCGACGACCTGGGCCTCGTTCGTCGGCTCGGACTTCGTCGAGGAAGGGCGGCGCGCCGCCCGCTGGCTGCTGGACCACACCAAGGACACGCAGGGCGACGTCAACATCGTCGAGCTGCAGGGCACCGTCGGCTCCGACCCCGCGAACGACCGCAAGAAGGGCTTCGAGGAGGTGATCAAGACGAACCCGCGCTACAAGGTCATCCGATCGCAGACCGGGGACTTCACGCGCTCGAAGGGCAAGGAGGTGATGGAGGCCTTCCTGAAGGCGGAAGGCAAGAAGATCAACGTCCTCTACGCACACAACGACGACATGGCGATCGGCGCCATCCAGGCCATCGAGGAGACGGGGCTGAAGCCGGGCAAGGACATCCTGGTCATCGGGGTCGACGCGGTGAAGGGCGCCTTCGAAGCCATGATGGCCGGCAAGATGAACGTGTCGGTCGAATGCAGCCCGCTGCTCGGGCCGCAGCTGATGGAGGCCGCAAAAAAGGCGGCGGCAGGTGAAACACTGCCGCGCTGGATCAAGACCAACGAGGGTGTGTTCCCGCAGGAGGTCGCGGCCAAGGAGTTCCCGAACCGCAAGTACTGAGCGCGTCAGCGCAAGCCGGCGGTGCAGCCATCGGCACCCCGGCGCACTGTCACTGCATCAGCGCCGCGATCTCGGCGGCGCTCAGCGCGCCCGCCTGCACGCGGAAGTCCTGGATCCGGCCGTCGAACGACGGATGCCCCCAGTTGCGTCCCAGGAAGGCCACCTGATCGCCGACCTGGCGCGGCGACAACAGGATGGCATCCGAGCTCGCCACCTCGGTGCCGTCGACGTAGAGCCGCCCGGTGCTGCCCTGCAGCGTGACCGCCACGTGGACCCAGCGCCGGATGGGCAGGAAGCCCGGCGCTTCGACGGCCTGCTCGTCGTTGTGCCCCGCGCCGCAGATCCCGAAACGCAGCCCCTGGCCGGCCTTGGGCGCGAGCCGCATGTACGAGAAACCGTCGTGCCCGGCGAAGAACAGGCAGCTGTCCCAGCGCAGCGAATTCGCATAGGCCCACAGCGATATCGTGAAATCGTCCAGGCCGCTGAAGATCCCCGGCGGCAGTTGCAAGCCGGCCGCCTTGCCGTCGAACGCCACCGCCTTGTCATTGCGGCGTCCCTCGCCCCAGGTCGCCCCGTCCAGCAACGTGCCCTCGACCTGGGTTCCGATGCCGGCCGGGGTCAGCAGCGTACCGGCGGTGCCCGTGCCATTCATGCCGTTCAGGGGCATCGACAAGCGCGTCTCGCCGGACACCGCGGCCCGGACCGAACCCGAGCTGGCGCTGGCGCCGTCGCTGCCCAGGGCGGTGACCTGGTAGAACCAGATGCTCCTGGGCGCGGCGTCGGTGTGGGTGAGCAGTTCGGTGGCCGCGACCGTGGCCAGATCCGTGAAGGGGCCATCGGCTTGGGCGCTTCGCCTGACCACATACGAGGTCGCGCCGACACTGCCCCACCACGACAGCACGGCGCGACCATCGCGCACCGGGGCGGTCAGGCCGGACGGCGGCTTCATCGGCCCGGCATAGGCCGGGCGGCGGTGGATGAGGGTCGGGAACACCACGTCGTCGCCACCGCTGGACCCGTAGTTCGGCTCGCACAGCGGCACCATGCGCGCGACGTTGGGCGCTGCCAGGCCCATTCGATTCACGTAGTGGTTGTAGATGGGCTCCCAGGCGTTCCGTTTGTGCTGGAACGACTGGTTCACTTGCGTCCACAGCGACGTGTGGGGTTCCGGCGGGTTCTGCTCGCGTGCGTACGGCATCGGGTACGTGTTGCCGCTCTCGTCCAGCAGATTGGAGCGGGCCACGTATTCGGCTCCCGCGAGGAAGCGGTTGTCGTACAGCCCGTAGAGGTCGTCGCCCTGGCTCCAGGCCATCTCCAGCAGGTCGCCACCCAGCGACATGCCCAGCGTCGAGTGGCCCTGGTCGCGGCCGCTCTCTTGCCACTGCCCGAAGTGACCCGGGTGCATGAAGTAGACGGCGTGCACGATGGAGCCATTGCCGAACATCGTCAGCTTGCCGCGGTTGTTCGCCGCGTAGTAATCGCAGGCCTGCCGGTACAGGTCGGGCCTGTCGCAGAACACCCCGATGGCCAGCGTGCCGCACAACGAGGCCATGTCCCAGTTGGCGTGGGAACCCGGGTGCGCCCCGCTGAGGAACCGCGACGATATGCCGACGAAGACGCTCGTGAGCATCTCCTGGAAGCGCGCCAGGCGCTCGGGCGGCCAGCCGGGGTAGCCGCGCATGATCTCGCCGGCCTGGGCCCATTGGTGGCCCTGCATGCCGGCCAACAGGATGAAGGTGTGGTCGTCATGGGCGGTCGAGCCCTCGGGCACGGTCCCGATCACCTTCAGCGTGTTCGCCCACGCATCCAGTGTTTCCACCGCCTTGTCGGCATAGCGCGTGTCGTCCGACAGCCGCCAGCGCAGCGCGAGGCACCAGGCGCGCTGGATGTCGCGGTACATCGCGAACTTGCTGCTGTCGGCGCGATAGACGCCGGCGAGCGGATTGGGCTTGCCCTCCAGGCTGGCGGCGCGGTCGGCGCACAGCTTGTTCCACCAGCCGGTCCACGGCTGCTGGCCGGCCTTGATGTGCTCGCGGATGCGAGCGAAGTCGTCGTCGGTGACCAGCAGTCCCGGGTGACGGAAGACGCCGCTCACCGAGCCGGGGACGCCCTGGCCACGGGCCTGCGCGGACGGGCCGGTGTCCTCGGCGCCCGCGCCGCAGCCGGACAGCAGCGGGAACATCGGGAGCAGGCCCAGCCCCAGAGAGAGCGCACGCCGTGCGGGATCGGGCAACTGACCGAGGTCGGTGCGTTCCGGGAATGTCTTCGACACGTTCACGTCCTGGTTCTCCCCGTCGAGCTCAGCGGGGAAACGGAGCGGGGTTGGCCAGGTAGGCCTTGGACAGGCGCGCGAACTGGCCGCCGTCGTTCGTGATGTCCGCCGACGTGTCGTCCCCGGGACTGAAGACGATCGCGAATGTGCCGTTGCCCGCGTACTGCGTCGTATGCGTCAGCATGTACTGGACGTGGTTGTCCCGATAGTGCTTCGGCGTTCCGCCGGGCGTCGTCGAGGGCACGCCCATGGGGGTCTGCCAGTACAGGA
>NZ_JBFUGW010000127.1:0-18446 GCF_056402735.1 Rhizobacter sp. P3_C12 | reverse complement strand
GCTACACGGTGTACCGCTGGGAGTGCGCGATCCGCTCGTCGGTCGTGCTGGGTTTCGTCGGCGCGGGCGGGCTGGGCCAGATGCTCGACAGCTCGGCGAAGATGTTCGCCGGCAGTGAGGTGAGCGCGATCCTGCTGGTGTTCGTCGTGCTGGTGTGGGCGAGCGATCGGGTCAGCGCGGTGTTGCGCCGGGTGATGGCATGACGCGCCCTGAACGGTCGTGGTCCGGGTGGCTGGTGCTGGCCGGCGTGCTGGCCCTGGTCGTGGCGAGTTTCGCGAGCCTGGGGCTGCACTGGCGAGAGTTCTTCGCGCCGTCCGAGCTCGTCAAGCTGGCCGGGTTCGGTGCCAGCTTCTTTCCGCCGGAGATGTCGCCTGCGTTCCTGCGGCGCACGCTGGAGGCGGCCGGCGAGACGATCGCGATGTCGCTGCTCGGCACGGTTCTCGCCGCGGCGGCGGGGGTGTGCATGGCGCTGCCGGCGAGCGCCCGCGGAGGGCGGGTGGTGGCGTTGCTGCACGGCGGTGCACGCCTGTTGCTGAACGCGCTGCGCTCGATCCCCGAGCTGGTGTGGGCCTCGCTGCTGCTGATCGCGGCCGGGCTGGGCCCGTTCCCCGGCACGCTGGCGCTGGCCTTGCACACGACCGGCGTGCTGGGCCGGTTGTTCGCCGAGAGCATCGAGAACGCGGCGCCCGGCCCGGCGCTCGCATTGCGCGTGCGCGGCGCTGGTCGCTTGCGCGTGTTCCTGTGGGCGACGCTGCCGCAGGTGCTGCCGCAACTGCTGTCGTACAGCCTCTACCGGTGGGAGAACAACATCCGCGCTGCGGCGGTGCTGGGCGTGGTGGGGGCGGGCGGCCTGGGCCAGATGCTGTACTACCACCTGGGCCTGTTCCAGATGCACGAGACCTGCACGGTGCTGCTCGCGATGATCGCGCTGGTGGCGATCGTCGATGCGGTGTCGTTTGCTGCACGGCTGGCGTTGAACCGCTGAATTCACTCGTCCGCAAGAGGTACATCGGGACCGGTTGACCTCACCCGGACCGGATTTCTACACTGCGCCGCAGCCTGAAAGGGCGAGCGATGTACGGTGGCAGCCGGTACTGTCTCTATCGATATGGAGAACTCATGCAGGATCTGACTCAAGAGGAAATCGACCAGGTATCTGGCGCAGGCGGAGTACGTGACAGCCTCATCGCCGGAGTGATCTGGAGTGGCATTGAGAAAGCGGCAGGTGCGTTGTCTCAGTTTGCGGGCAATGGTCAGCCGCCCAACTATGGGAACACGACCCCGATGGGTGACATGTTCTGATGAAAAAGGGGCTGGATGTTTTTCGTATCTCCGGCCCCATTTCGCTGGGCGCCATTCCCATTGCGATGTCAGTGCGTGCCTTTGTTGCCAACCTGCTTGTATGCCTGATTCCGGGTTTGATGATTGGCGGAGTTCTCAGCTTCGGTTTTTCTGCCTCGCCAGCTCCCGAGAGCGTCGAGATATTCAAATCGGATCACTGGCTGCGTGCGGTATTTCTGCTCTGCGTCTTTGCGCCTTTGGTCGAGAACTGCGTCCTGCTTTATCCGGCGCATCTCATTTCGCAAGCCGTTCGATCGCACTGGCTCGTTTGCGTGATTTCAGCAACGCCGCTGGTTCTGGCTCACGCCTACCCCGGCCGGTGGGAGAAATCCATCGCGGTCGCTTGGCCCTTCATCTGGTTGGYCCACTGCTTCTTCGTCTTGAAAGCGAAGGGCGTTCCGCTCCAATCGCGGTTCTGGTTCATCTTCGCCTTGCACGCCGGCGTGAACGCCGCACTTCTCGGTCTCGTTCACCTCGTCAACCTGATTTTTTGATCATTGCGCGCTGCCACACCGCGCGCCAAGCAAGAGAGAAGCACGTCACCGACCGAGCGCCCGAAGCACCTCGTAGCAAGCACCCATCGTGTCGGCATCCACCTTCCCCGCCGGGCTTTTCTCGTCGCCGAGCGGCCGGTTGTCCTGTGACAGGATCCGGTGCCATCCCCCGTGCGCGTGGTCGACGAAGTGCGCCCAGCTGTGCTCCCACAGGCGGTCGTACCAATCCCAGTAGCCGCCCTCGCCGGTGCGCACCGCCAGGCAGGCCGCGGCGGCCAGTGCCTCGGCCTGCACCGAGGCGTGCTTGTCATGGTCGACGACCGCGCGGTCTGCTGCGAAGCCGCAGAACAGCCCGCCGTGCTTCGCATCCCAGCCGTGCTGCGTCGCGGCCGTGAACAACTCGCGCGCCCGCGGCAGCAGCCAGTCGCTCGGCCGGTGCCGTTCCAGCGTCAGCAACAGCCTGGCCCAGGCCGCATGGTGTCCCGTCTGGAAGCCCCGCGGCCGGGAGCGGTGGTATGCGTTGTCGTCGTCGCCATGATCATCCCGGTCGATCGACCAGTCGAGCCGGTAGTGCTCCCAGACCAGCCCGTGCGACAGTGCCGCCAGCCGCTGCGTGACCGAGCGCGCGAGCGCCTCGGCGCGGTCGAGGAAGCGGCGCTCGCCGGTCGCCTCGAAGGCCGCCAGCATCGCCTGGCAGGCGCGCAGGTTCGCGTTCTGCCCGCGCCAGGGCGCGAGCTTCCACTCGGCACCCGCCTCGTCGGCATACAGCCCGTGCGCCGGCTCCCAGAAGTGCTGCTCCAGCAAGCCGAAGGTCTCGTGCAGCCCGAGCCGGGCGTCCTCGATGTCGGCCCTCAGTGCCTGCGCATGCGCCAGCAGCACGAAGGCGAGGCCCTCGCAGCGGTTCGTCGCGTCGAGCACGTCGCGCTCGCCGTAGTTGCCGCCGGCACCATGCCAGCGCACCTGCCACGCATAGCCGCCGGTGTCGGCGTCGCGGTGCGCATCACGCAGGAAACGCAGCCCGTGGCGCGTCGCCTCGCGCCATTCCGGGCGGCCGAAGTGCCGCGCCGCCATCGCATGGGTGACGACGCCGCACGCGCTGCCGATCAGCTCGCGCGTCTCGCGGTCGCCGACCGTGCCGTCGTCGCGGAAGAACTGGAAGAAGCCGCCGCTCGGGTCGCGGCTGCGGCCCTCGCGGAACGACATCGTGTCGAGGATGTGCCGGCGCAGGAAGTCGGGTGAGCGGAAGTCGATGATCGGTGTCATGCACTGCCTCCTCGCATCGTCCCTGCGGACGTCCGGTTGACATCACCCCACGCGGTTCACCCCAAGGTCTTCACCCCACGACGCGCTGCTCGCTCTTCGCGTCGAACAGGTGCGCATCCTCCGGCTGCCAGCGCAGGTGCACGCTGTCGCCCACATGCTGGTGCACCTTGCCGGCCACGCGCGCCGTCAGCTTGCCGACCGCCGTCTCGACCATCGCATAGGTCTCCGGCCCGGTCGGCTCCAGCATGCTGATCGTGCCCGCCAGGCCCTGCTCGGCGAACGACAGGCTCTCCGGCCGCAACCCGTAGCTGATGCCGGCGCCGTTGGCCGACTGCAGCGCGCCGCGCTGCGCATCGTTCAGCAGCAGCTCCACGCCCTTGGCGCTCAGCCCGTTGGCCGCACGCTCGCTGTCGATGATGTTCATCGCCGGCGAGCCGATGAACTCGGCGACGAAGCGGGTTGCCGGGCGCGAGTAGATGTCGTCGGGCGTGCCGAACTGCTGCACCAGGCCGTCGCGCATCACCGCGATGCGGTCGCCCAGCGTCATCGCCTCGACCTGGTCGTGCGTCACGTAGACGGTGGTGGTCGCGGTGCGCTGGTGCAGCAGCTTGATCTCGGCGCGCATCTCGACGCGCAGCTTCGCGTCGAGGTTGGACAGCGGCTCGTCGAACAGGAACAGCTTCGGGTTGCGCGCGAGCGCCCGGCCCATCGCGACACGCTGGCGCTGGCCGCCCGACAGCTGGCCCGGCTTGCGGTCGAGCAGGTGCTCGATCTGCAGCATCTTCGAGACGCGCTGGATCGCCTCCTGGCGCTGCGCCTTCGGCACGTTGCGCATCTCCAGGCCGAACGCGATGTTCTGCCCGACGTTCATGTTCGGGTACAGCGCGTAGCTCTGGAACACCATCGCGATGTCGCGGTCCTTGGGCAGCGCGTAGGTCACGTCGCGGTCGGCGATGTGGATGCTGCCCGAGGTGGGCGTGTCCAGCCCCGCGATCATCGACAGCAGCGTGCTCTTGCCGCAGCCGGACGGGCCGACCAGGATCAGGAACTCGCCGTTCTCGACCTCGATGTCGATGCCCTTGAGGATCTCCACCGGGCCGTAGCTCTTGCGGACGTTGCGAATTGAAAGTGCACCCATGACGTTTTCTCTTTGAAGCCCGGGCCGGTCAGCCCTTGACGGCGCCGGCGGTGAGGCCGCGCACGAAGTATTTGCCTGCGACGATGTAGACGAACAGCGTCGGCAGCGCAGCGATCATCGCGGCGGCCATGTCGACGTTGTATTCCTTCACCGCGCTCGAGGTGTTGGCCAGGTTGTTCAGGCCGACCGTGATCGGCTTCGACGCGCCGCCCGAGAACACCACGCCGAACAGGAAGTCGTTCCAGATGTTCGTGAACTGCCAGATCAGCGTGACCACCACGATCGGCGTCGACAGCGGCAGCACGATGCGCCAGAAGATGCGCCAGAAGCCCGCGCCGTCCAGCATCGCCGCCTTGATCAGCTCGTCGGGCAGGCCGACGTAGTAGTTGCGGAAGAACAGCGTCGTCGACGGCAGGCCGGCGATGATGTGCACCGCCACCAGCCCCCAGATCGAGCTCGCGATGCCGAACCAGCCCAGCACCTGCGACATCGGCAGCAGCACCACCTGCAGCGGCATGAACATGCCGAACAGCATCATCGCGAACATGAACTCGCTGCCGCGGAAGCGCCACTTGCTCAGCACGTAGCCGTTGATCGCGCCCAGCGTGGTCGACACCGCCACCGCCGGCACCACCATCAGCACCGAGTTGAAGAAGAACGGCTTCAGGCCGCCGCAATCGATGCCGGTGCAGGCGCTCGACCAGGCCTTGGCCCACGACGCGAAGCCGGGTGAGGAGGGCAGCGACAGCAGGTTGCCCTCGCGCACCTCGTTCATGTCCTTCAGCGAGGTCGTGAGCATCACGTACATCGGCATCAGGAAGACCACCGCGAACAGCAGCAGCACGGACCACAGCGCCGCGCGGTGCCAGTTGAATTTGTTTCCCATGTCTTGTTCTCTCGGCGGCCGCTCAGCGCTTGCTGCGCAGCTCGGAATAGAGGTAGGGCACGACCAGCGCCGCCACGGTGGCCAGCATGATCGTCGCGGACGCCGCGCCCAGGCCGATCTGGCCGCGCGAGAACGCCATCGTGTACATGAAGGTGGCCGGCATGTCGGTCGCGTAGCCGGGGCCGCCGGCGGTCAGCGCCATCACCAGGTCGAAGCTCTTGATCGCCAGGTGGCTCAGCACCATCAGCGTGCTGAAGAAGACCGGCCGCAGGCTCGGGATGATGATGCGCCAGTAGATGCGCGGCAGGCTCGCGCCGTCGATCTGCGCGGCCTTCAGGATCGAGTCGTCGATGCCGCGCAGGCCGGCCAGGAACAGCGCCATCACGAAGCCGGCACTCTGCCAGACGCCCGCGATGACCACGGTGTAGATCGCCATGTCGGGGTCGATCAGCCAGCTGAAATGGAAGTTCTCGAAGCCCCAGCCCTGCATGACCTTCTCGAGGCCGAGACCGGGGTTCAGGATCCACTTCCAGGCGGTGCCGGTGACGATGAAGCTCAACGCCATCGGGTAGAGGTAGATGGTGCGCAGCACCCCTTCGACGCGGATCTTCTGGTCGAGCAGGATGGCCAGCAGCAGGCCGATGGCCATGCCGAAGAAGATGAACAGGCCGCCGAAGATGCCGAGGTTCTTCAGCGCGACCCACCAGCGTTCGCTCTCGAACAGGTTGGTGTATTGCTGCAGCCCGATGAATTCATAGTTGGGCAGCAGGCGCGAGGCCGACACCGACAGGTAGCCGTTCCACGCGATCAGGCCGTAGATGAAGAAGAAGGCCAGCAGGAACGACGGTGCGACGACCAGCTTGGGCATCCACTGGCTGAGGCGTACGGAGGCGGAGGGTTTCATGGGCGGGCCAACCGGGGGCGGGACGCGAATGGTGCGCCATCCCCGTGCAACAGGAAGACGGCGCCCGAGTGGGGCGCCGTCCGAGACAGGGCCGAAGCCCTGACAACTACGCTGATTACTTCGTCTTGGCAGCAGCGACCAGGCGGTCCTGCGCCTGGGCCGACGTGATCTTCTCGTCGTTCCAGAACTGCGACACCACGTCCTTGATCGCGCCTTCGGCAGCCGACGGAACCGCCATGCCGTGGGCGATCGACGGGACCAGCGTGCCGGCCTTCGAGGTCGACACGAAGTCGGCTGCCGAGGTCTTCGCGCAATCGTCGAACTTCTTCAGGTCCATGCCCAGGCGAACCGGGATCGAGCCCTTGTTCAGGTTGAACACTTCCTGGAATTCCGGCGACATGATCGCGGTGGCCAGGTCCTGCTGGGCCTTCTGGTTGGCCGGATCCTTCAGCTTGAACAGCGCGAAGCTGTCGACGTTGTAGGTGTACGACTTCGCGGTGCCGGGGGCGGCCACGCAGGTGAAGTCCTTGCCCGGGACCTTGCCGGCGGCCAGGAACTCGCCCTTGGCCCAGTCGCCCATGATCTGCATGCCGGCCTCGCCCTTGATCACCATCGCGGTGGCCAGGTTCCAGTCGCGGCCCGGGGCGTTCTTGTCGGTGTAGCCCTTGACCTTGCGGAAGGTCGTCAGCACCTTGTCCATCGTCGCGCTCTTCAGCGAGCCGGCGTCGAGCTGCACCAGTGCCTTCTTGTAGAAGTCCGCACCGCCGACGCCCAGCGCGACCGCCTCGAACGTGGTGAAGTCCTGCCAGTTCTGGCCGCCGTGGGCGATCGGGATGATGCCGGCCTTCTTCAGCGCTTCAGCGGCGACGAAGAACTCGTCCCAGGTGGTCGGCACCTTGGCGCCGGCCTTCTTGAAGGCTTCCGGGTTGGCCCACAGCCAGTTCACGCGGTGCACGTTGACCGGCGCGGCGACGTAGTGGCCCTGGTACTTCAGGCCGTCGGCGATGGCCTTGGGCAGCAGGTCGTCCCACTTGTTGGCCTTGGCGACGTCGTCCATGTTGGCGAGCACGCCTTCCTTGGCCCATTCCTGGATCGACGGGCCCTTGATCTGCGCCGCGGCCGGGGCGTTGCCCGACACCACACGCGACTTCAGCACCGTCATCGCCGAATCGCCACCACCACCGGCGACCGCGAAGTCCTTCCAGGTGTGGCCCTTCGATTGCATCGTGGCCTTCAGTTCGGCGGCCGCCTTGGCTTCGCCGCCCGAGGTCCACCAGTGCAGGACTTCCACCTCACCGGCTTGCGCCAGCGTGGCAGTCATCAGGCCGGCGGCCATCATCGCGAGGCTCAAGCCGCGCACGGTACGTTGGGAAATCGACATGCATGTCTCCTGGGGGTCAGAGTTATGGAGCCTGACGTATCAAGCGGTGGCGATGTTAATGTTTCATTAATGTCCTAACAATAGAACATGAACCTAGGACTTACCCGTGGTCACGCCGGTCACGCACAATCGCGAGCCTCATGAACGCGCCTTCCCACTCGCCCGCCCGGTTCGACCGCCTCGACGCGCTGCGTGCGGTCGCCATCCTGTGGATGGCCGCGTTCCATTTCTGCTTCGACCTGAACTACTACCACTTCATCCGCCAGAGCTTCACGTCGGACCCGATCTGGCTCACCCAGCGCACCTGCATCGTCACGCTGTTCCTGTTCTGCGCCGGCTTCGGGCAGGCGGTGGCCTGGGAGCAGGGCCAGGGCTGGCCGCGCTTCTGGCGCCGCTGGGCGCAGGTGGCGGGCTGCGCGCTGCTGGTGAGCGCGGGCTCGTACCTGATGTTCCCGCGCAGCTTCATCTACTTCGGCGTGCTGCACGGCATCGCGGTGATGCTGGTCATCACGCGCGTCACCGCGAATGCGGGGCGCTGGCTGTGGCTGATGGGCGCCATCGCGATCGCGCTGCCGCGGCTGGTGCAGCACCCGTGGTTCGACACCCGGCTGACGAACTGGATCGGCCTGATCACGCACAAGCCGGTGACCGAGGACTACGTGCCGCTGCTGCCGTGGATCGGCGTGATGTGGTGGGGCCTGGCCGCCGGGCAATGGGTGCTCGCGAACCGCCGCGACTGGGTCACCGGCGCGCTGCCGAAGGCGCTGCATCCGTTCGCGGTGCTCGGGCGCTGGTCGCTGAGCTTCTACATGGTCCACCAGCCGGTGCTGATCGGCCTGCTGCTGCTCGCGACGATGCTGCGCCGCTAGGCCCGTCAACGCGATGGGAAGCCGCAACCTGTGATACACAGCAGGTTCGCTCTCCGCCGCGTCCGTCGGCGGTTTGGTCACGATGGTCCAACAGACGCCGTCCGTTGACCTCTGCAGTCCTGGAGGCAGTCGAGAAGGCGCGCATCGGAGAACGGATGACGCGTTTGTCGGTTCAGCAGCTCGCGACCGCGGGCTTTGTCGTCGCTGTGGCGGCCATCCTCACGCTGGCAGGCATCGGGTGGAACTTCGCACGCCAGACGCTCGAGGCGTCGGCCTTCGTGGGCCACACGCACCAGGTGATCAGCGTGACATCCGACATCCAGTCGGACATCTACCGCGCCGAGGCGGCCCAGCGGGCCTTCCTCGCGACCCGCAACCCGGTCTACATCGAGGAGCGCGACGCCACGCTCGCCGTCATCGACACCGGCCTGCGCCAGTTCGCGTGGCTCACCGCCGACAACCCGCGGCAGCAGGTGCGCATGTCGGAGCTGCGCGGCGAGGTCGCGGCGCGCGTGCAGACCTTCCACGAGAACGAGGTGCAGGTGCCGAACGAGTCGCCGCAGGCACTCGACGAACGCCTCAGCCGGGGCGTGCGGCGGCTGGAGCGCATCCGCGCGCTGCTGGACCAGATCAACACCGAGGAGCGGCGCCTGCTGTCCGAGCGCGAGGGCGTCGAGGACCAGCGCTCGCAGTCGACCGTCACCACCTTCGTCGCGTTCCTGGCCACGCTCGTGCTGTTGCTGGGCGTGATCGCGTGGCGGCTGCGGCGCGACTGGGCGGCGCGCCAGCAAGCCGAGCAGGCCGTGGCCGAGGAGCGGCGCTACGACGCGCTGCATGCCCGCGCGCTGACGCTCTACAACGCGCAATCCACGCGCGAGCTGGTGCTGGCCGAGACGCTGGCGCTGATCGGCGAGAACCCGCTGTTCCCGGTGGCGGTGTTCTACGAACACGAGGAATGGGGCGGCGTGCTGCGCGCGGTGGCGCGGCACCAGGCGCCGGCCGACCTGAAGGGCGTGCTGCGCATCGACGACGGCCCGGTCGGCGCGGTGGCGCGCAGCGGCCAGCCGGCCTACTTCGACCGCTTCGATGCGGAAAGCGGCCTGCGCATCGAGACCGGCCTGGCCACGCTGCACCCCGCCGCGCTGCTGATCTGCCCGGTCAGCTACCAGGGGCGGCTGATCGGCGTGCTGGCGCTGGCCGCCTCGGCACCGCTGTCGGCGCGCGACCGCGGCTTCATCGAGCGCCTGTGCGCGCAGTTCGCGGTGGCGCTGCACAACCTCGGCCAGCTGCAGGAGCTGAACCTGCTGGCCGAGCAGCTGCGCGTGCGCGGCGAGGACATCCAGCTCAAGAACGCCGAGCTGGAAAAGGCCAACCGCATGAAGAGCGAGTTCCTCGCCAACATGTCGCACGAGCTGCGCACGCCGCTGAACGCGGTGATCGGCTTCTCGGGCCTGATGAAGGACGGCCTGGCCGGCGACATGAACGCCGAGCAGCTGGAGTACACGAACGACATCCACGTCAGCGGCAGGCACCTGCTGAGCCTGATCAACGACATCCTCGACCTGTCGAAGGTCGAGTCGGGCCACATGCCGCTCGAGCTGGGCGCGGCCGAGCCGTCGCACATCATGACGAGCGCGGTCTCGCTGATGCGCGAGAAGGCGGCCACGCAGCGGCTGCGTCTGAACGCGGTGTGCGCGCCCGACATGGGCAGCCTGCAGCTGGACCTGCGCAAGTCGAAGCAGATCGTCTTCAACCTGCTGTCCAACGCGATCAAGTTCACGCCCGAGGGCGGCGTGGTCACGCTGTCGATGAAGCGGGTGGCGCGCGCCGATGTCGACGGCGTGCTCGAGGCGCAGGACACGCGGATGTTCCGGCCGACCGAGCGCACGCTGCCGTCGTTCCTGGAGATCCGCGTCGAGGACTCCGGCATCGGCATCGCGCCCGACGGCATCCTGCGGCTGTTCCAGCCCTTCGTGCAGATCGATTCGTCGCTGTCGCGCGAGTACGAGGGCACCGGCCTCGGGCTGATGATGGTCAAGCGGCTGGTCGAACTGCATGGCGGCGGGCTGATGCTGCGCAGCACGCCGAACGCCGGCACGACCTTCGCGGTCTGGCTGCCGTGGCGGCCGGCCGGCGAGGAAGCGCAGCAGGCGCCGCGCGACGAGCTGCCGGCCGGGCTGCCCTCAGCCAATGGCACGCCGCGCGAAGCCGGGCCCGACGCACCGCTGATCCTCGTCGTCGAGGACGACCCGCGCACCGCGACGCTGGTGCGCGCGCAACTGGAATCCAACGGCTACCGCGTCGAGGTCGCGCGCAGTGCCGAGGACGGCCTGGCACGGGCCGCGCAGCTGCTGCCGGCCGCGCTGTTGCTCGACATCATCCTGCCCGGCCGCGACGGCTGGGACCTGCTGTCGCAGCTGAAGGAGCAGGTGCAGACGCAGCACATCCCGGTCGTCATCGTGTCGATCACCGCCGAGGCGCGGCGCGGCTTCGCGCTCGGCGCATCGCAAGTGCTGACCAAACCGGTCTCGAAGGACGACCTGCTGGCCGCGCTGGCGGCGGTCGGCCTGGACGGGCAGCTGCCTGCCGCGCGCGTGCTGGTGGTGGACGACGACCCGAAGGCCGTCACGCTGGTCGGCAAGCACCTGCAGTCGGCCGGCTTCGTGCCGATGCTGGCCTACAGCGGCCGCGAGGCGCTGGAGGTGGTGCGCCAGCAGCGGCCGGCGCTGATCGTGCTCGACCTGATGATGCCGCAGCTGTCGGGCTTCGACGTGATCGAGGCGCTGCGCGGGCGCAGCGACACCGCCGACATCCCGATCATCGTGCTGACCGCCAAGCTGCTGACCGTGCAGGACCGGGCGCTGCTGAGCGGGCGGGTGCAGCAGGTGATGGAGAAATCGGAGTTCCAGCCGGCCAGCCTGCTGGCCGAGGTGAAGCGGGCTCTGGCCAAGGGACGGCAGCGACGGTCATGACCGGGAGCAACGGCACCTCACCCTCGATCCTGGTCGTCGACGACAACGCGGCCAACCTGAGGCTGTACCGTGCGACCTTGCAGGACGTGGGGGCTGAGATCCACACCGTCGACCGCGGCGAACTCGCACTCGAGCGCTTCGCGCAGCGCTCGTCGTGGGCGATGGTGCTGCTCGACGTGCACCTGGCCGGCATCAGCGGCTTCGACGTCGCGCGCCGGCTGCGCGAGCTGCCCGGCGGTGCCGACGTGCCGATCGTGTTCGTCTCGGCGATCTACACGCACGAGGCCGACACCTTCGCCGGCTACCGCATCGGCGCGGTCGACTACATCCTGTCGCCGGTGGTGCCGGAGATCCTGCGCGCCAAGGTCGCGGTGTTCGTGCGGCTGCACCGCATGCGCCGCGAGGCCGAGGCCCAGTCGATCGCGATGGAGCGCGCCTACCGCGAGCTGCGCAGCGCCCATGCCGAGATGGAGGCGTTCAGCTACTCGGTGTCGCACGACCTGCGCACGCCGCTCGGGCAGATCGCCGGCTTCGCGCAGCTGCTGCAGCAGGGGCACGGGCATTCGCTGGATGCGAAGGGGCAGGGCTTCCTCGGCCACATCCAGGGCGCGGCCCAGCGCATGAACCGGCTGATCGACGACATGCTGGTGCTGGCGCGCATGACGCGCACCGAGCTGCAGTCGGAGCCGGTCGACCTGTCGGCGATGGCCGGCGAGATCGTCGGCGAGTTGGCGCAGGCGCAGCCGGACCGTCACGTGGCCTGGCGCCACGACGACGGGCTGACGGCGCAGGGCGACCCCGGCCTGCTGCGGGTCGCGCTGTCGAACCTGCTCGGCAATGCGTGGAAGTACAGCGCCGTGGCACCGGCCCCGCAGATCGAGTTCCGGCGCGCCGGGGCGCAGGGCGATGCCGGAGATGCCGCCTTCTGCGTGCGCGACAACGGCGCCGGCTTCGATGCCGCGGCGGCCGGCGAGCGGCTGTTCCGGCCGTTCCAGCGCTTCCACCCCGGCTCGCAGTTCCCGGGCAATGGCGTGGGCCTGGCGATCGCGCAGCGGGTGGTGACCAAGCACGGCGGGCGCATCTGGGTCGAATCGGCACCGGGCCGGGGCGCCAGCTTCTATTTCACGCTGCCGCCGCTGCCGGCGGCGCACGAACACGCCTGACGAAGGCGCAAGGCGAGGAAAAAACCATGGCACGCATCCTGGTCGTCGAGGACAACGCACAGAACCGCAAGCTGGCGCAGCTGGTGCTGCAGAAGGGCGGGCACGAGGTGATCTGCGCCGAGGGGGGCGAGGAAGGCGTGCGGCTGGCCCGCGAGCACCTGCCCGAGCTGGTGCTGATGGACATCCAGATGCCGGGCATGGACGGGCTGGAGGCGACGCGGCTGCTGCGCGCCGATGCGGCGACGGCCGGCCTGAAGATCATCGCGCTGACCGCGCTCGCGATGAAGGGCGACGAGGAGCGCATCCTGCAGTCGGGCTTCGATGCCTACCTGGCCAAGCCCTTCGACTACGCCGAACTGGTCGGGCTGGTGCAGCGCCACCTCGCCTGACGCCGCGCGGCCGGGAGGCACAATCCCGGCATGAGCAACAAGATCCTGTTCGGCTTCCACGCCGTCACGGTGCGGCTGAAGACCGCGCCGAAGTCCATCCTCGAGATCCACGTCGACGCGAGCCGCCGCGACCAGCGCATGCGCCAGTTCGTCGAGCGGGTGAAGGAGGCTGGCGCCAAGCTGGTCGACAGCGACGACGACCGCCTGCAGAAGATGTGCGGCACGCACCGCCACCAGGGCGTGGTCGCCCGCGTCGAGGCGATGGCGATGAGCCATTCGCTGGACGACACGCTCGACGCCGTCGAGGAAGTCCCGCTGCTGCTGGTGCTCGACGGCATCACCGACCCGCACAACCTGGGCGCCTGCCTGCGCGTCGCCGACGGCGCCGGCGCGCATGCGGTGATCGCCCCGAAAGACCATGCGGTCGGCATCAACGCCACCGTCTCCAAGGTGGCCAGCGGTGCTGCCGACACGGTGCCGTACTTCATGGTCACCAACCTGGCACGGACCTTGAATGAGCTGAAGGAGCGCGACATCCTGGTCGTCGGCACGTCGGATGACGCACAGCAGTCGTTGTACGACATCGACCTGACCCGGCCGGTCGCGCTGGTGCTCGGCGCCGAAGGCAGCGGCATGCGGCAGTTGACCGGCAAGACCTGCGACGTGCTGGTGCGGCTGCCGATGCGCGGTGCGGTCGAGAGCCTGAACGTCTCGGTGGCCAGCGGCATCTGCCTGTACGAGGCGGTGCGCCAGCGGCTGAAGCAGGAGGACTGAACCATGCCGACGATTGCCGTCAACCACCCGCTGGTGCGCCACAAGATCGGCCTGCTGCGCGAGGCCGAGATCTCGACCAAGAAATTCCGCGAGCTGACGAACGAGCTGGCCCGGCTGCTCGCGTACGAGGCCACGGCCGACTGGCCTTTGACCAAGACGACGATCGAATGCTGGAGCGGCCCGGTCGAGATCGACCAGATCAGCGGCCGCAAGGTGACGGTGGTGCCGATCCTGCGCGCCGGCCTCGGCATGCTCGATGGCGTGCTCGACATGATCCCGAACGCGAAGGTCAGCGTGGTCGGCCTGTCGCGCAACCACGAGACGCTGCAGCCGGAGCACTACTTCGAGAACCTCGTCGGCCACCTCGACGAGCGCACCGCGCTGATCATCGACCCGATGCTGGCCACCGCCGGCTCGATGATCGCGACCATCGACCTGCTGAAGCGCCGCGGCTGCACCGACATCCGCGCGCTGGTGCTGGTGGCGGCGCCGGAAGGCGTCGCTGCACTGCAGCAAGCCCACCCCGATGTGCGCTGCTGGACGGCCGCCATCGACAGCCACCTCAACGAGCTGGGCTACATCATTCCGGGCCTCGGCGACGCCGGCGACAAGATCTTCGGAACCAAGTGAATTCGCGGCCTGCAGCGTGCTGCGGTGCCGCATGAATGTTCGTTGGATATCCCTATTGCTCGGAGCTAGTTCACCAAAGCGTCACCGGTTGGGGCCACACTCTGCGCTTGTGTTGAGCACAGTGTGACCGTGGAGACACCGTCCTTAACGGTGGAGCGACGTTGACTGACATTCAGACCCTTGAAGTACCGCTGTTCGAACCCTATCGTCTGTCGGTGACCCGAGGGAGACCCCCGATGAAGAGCCCATTTCGTTTCTGGATGACCGGTGGCATTGCGATGATCGTCGCAGCCCTGGGTGGTACCCGCGCATTCGGTGCGGAAGAGCGCCTGACGCGTGCGAGCGTCAGCCGATTCGGCGTGACCGAGACGGTGCAGCGCATCGAGGCCTGTGCCGAGCGGCACGGCATGCCGGTGCTGGTGCGGCTGCAGCAGAGCGTCGGCGAGGACAACGAGCGCCAGCGCCTGGTGATCGTCTTCGAATCGACGCAGGGCGGCACGCCGGTGCTGATGACCAGCTCCGATGCATCGCCCGACCTGCTGCTGCGCGTCGTGGTGCAGCGTGGCGCGAACGGCAGCACCGAGGTGATGTGGCGCGGCGCGGCGCTCGACGAACTGCCCGACGGGCTGTCGCCGGAACTGCTGCACGACCTGGCCGACCTGCCGGCGCTGGTGGCCGAAGCGCTGTCCTGATCCAGGTCCAGGTCCAGCCTCAGATCCAACCCAGCGCGCCGACCACCGCGCCGAGCGCCACCATCCACAGCGGGCTCAGGCGCGTCTTCAGCATCACCGCGATCGTCACGCCGATCAGCACGATCGCGCCGATCTGGTCGCGCACCGGGTCGGCGAGGATCCAGCCGGTGGCCAGCAGCAGGCCGAGCGTCAACGGCGCGAGGCCGGTCTTGAAGGCCCGCACGCCCAGCGTCTCGCGCCGCGAATGGCCCCAGCGCGTGGCCCACAGCGCGAGCGTGGTCGACGGCAGCATGATGCCCAGCAGCGTGACCGCCGCGCCCGCGAGCCCCGCCGCATTGAAGCCGAGCACCGCGACGAACAGCACGTTGGGCCCCGGCGCCGCCTGCGCCAGCGCGACCGACGCGGTGAACAGGTCGTCGCTCAGCCAGTGCCGCTCGCCGACCAGGTAGCGGTGCATGTCGGGCGCGGTGGTGATCGCGCCGCCGACGGCCAGCAGGCTCAGCATCAGGAAGTGGCTGAACAGTGCGAACAAGTCGCCGGCCGTGAGCCCGTGCAGGTCGAACAGGCTCACCGCCGCAGCCTCCACCACGCCGCCGCGATGCCGACCGAGCCCAGCCCCGCCAGCACCCACACCAGCGGCCAGCGCATCAGCGCGACCATCACGAAGGTGCAGGCGCCGATCGCGAGGCTGAGCGGCAGGCCCATCTCGTTGCGCTTCAGGCTGGTCGCGAGCTTCAGGCCTGTCGCGATGATCAGCCCGGCCGAGACCGCGCCCATGCCGCGCAGGGCGCCGCTGACCAGCGGCTGCTGCGCGGCCCGTGCGTACAGCGCGGCCAGCACCAGCACGATGACGAGCGGCGCGAGCATCATGCCGGCCAGCGCGGTGAACGCGCCGCGCAGCCCGAAGAAGCGGTCGCCGATCATCAGCGACAGGTTCACGATGTTCGGCCCCGGCAGCACCTGGGCGACCGACAGGATCTCGACGAACTCGTCGCGGTCGAGCCAGCGCTCGCGCTCCACCAGCTCGCGCTGCGCCACCGCCAGCACGCCGCCGAAGCCCTGCAGCGCGAGGCGGTTGAAGACGCGGAACAGCTCGCCGAGCGAGCCCGGCTGGCGCGGTTCCGGTGTCGGCTCGCTCAACGGATGACCCGCAGCGCTTCCGGGTTGACCAGTTGCGTCGGCGTGCCGTTGATGAAGTTGATGACGTTGTCGAAGGCCGCGCTGAAGTACAGCTCGTAGCTGTCCTGCTCCACGTAGCCGATGTGCGGGGTGCACACCGCGTTCTCGAGGCGCAGCAGCGGGTGGCCCTGCAGGATCGGCTCGCTCTCGAACACGTCGACCGCCGCCATGCCGGGCTTGCCGCGGTTCAGCGCCGAGACCAGCGCGCCTTCCTCGACCAGCTCGGCGCGCGAGGTGTTGACCAGCAGTGCGGTCGGCTTCATGCGGGCGAGGTCGTCGGTGGTCACGATGCCGCGCGTCGCGTCGACCAGCCGCAGGTGCAGCGACAGCACGTCGCAGGCCTCGAAGAAGGCCTCGCGCGATTCGGCGGCCTGGTGGCCGTCGGTGCGCGCCTTCTCGCGCGAGGCCTCGCTGCCCCACACCAGCACCTGCATGCCGAAGGCACGGCCGTAGCCGGCCACCAGCTGCCCGATCTTGCCGTAGCCCCACAGGCCGAGCGTCTTGCCCTTGAGCACCATGCCAAGGCCGAAGTTGGCCGGCATCGAGGCGGCCTTCAAGCCCGACTGCTGCCACGCGCCGTGCTTCAGGTTGCCGATGTACTGCGGCAGCCGGCGCATCGCCGACATGATCAGCGCCCAGGTCAGCTCGGCCGGTGCGACCGGCGAGCCGACGCCTTCGGCCACCGCGATGCCCAGGCGCGTGCAGGTCTCGAGGTCGACGTGCGAGCCGACGCGCCCGGTCTGCGAGATCAGCTTGAGCTTGGGCAGCTTCTCGAGCAGCTGGCGCGGGAACTGGGTGCGTTCGCGGATCAGCACCAGCACTTCGGCGTCGCGCAGGCGCACCGCCAGCTGGCCGATGCCCTTGACGGTGTTGGTGAACACCTTGGCATTCAAGTGCTCCAGGCGCCGGGCGCACCTGAGCTTGCGGACCGCATCTTGGTAGTCGTCGAGGATGATGATGTTCACGGCTTTGATTGTGCATGCTCGCCAGCAGGAAGCGGCGAGGACGGCTAGCATCCGGCCCCACACCCCTTCTCACACAACCTCCGGAGACCGCAATGCCCCTCACCATGTACTCGGCCAGCGTGCCGATCTTCCTGCGCAGCCTCGACAACGTCGGCAAGTGGCTGGACAAGGCCGAAGCGTGCGCGCAGGCGAAGAAGTTCGACGTCGCGGTGCTGCTCGGCACGCGCCTGGCGCCCGACATGCTGCCGTTCACCCGGCAGGTGCAGCTGACCAGCGATGCGGCCAAGTTCGCCGCGGCCCGGCTGGCCGGCATCGAGGCGCCGAAGTTCGACGACGTGGAGACGACGCTGCCCGAGCTGCGCGAGCGCATCGCGAAGACGGTGGCCTTCCTGGAGTCGGTGCCGGCCGAGAAGATCATCGGCAGCGACGACCGGGACGTGACGATCCCGCGCCGCGACGGCCCGCTGACGCTGAAGGGCGAGGTCTACCTGCGCACCTTCGTGCTGCCGAACTTCTTCTTCCACGCGACGACCATTTATGCGCTGCTGCGCCACAACGGCGTCGAGTTGGGGAAGAGTGATTACCTGGGGCCGCTCGGCGGCTGAATCGGCAGGCCTACAGCGGCACGAATTCGGTGTCGCGGCCGGCCATCGGGAAGGCGGCGTCGAGTTGGCGGCGTACCGCCTTGCATTGTTCTGGCGGCAGAACGGCGAGCAGCGTTTCGCTCAGTTCGAGCAGCTCGCCGATGTCGCCCGCGATGCGCAGCTGGCGCTGCAGCAGCGCGGCCGAAGCGCCCTGCAGGCCCGAGGCCGATTCCATGAAGCACTGCTTCATCTCGACGAACACGCGCCGCGCGGCCACACGGGCCAGCCGCTCATGGGGCATCCCGGGGATGTTCTGCAGCGCGGTGGCGTCGAGGTCGAACGAAAGGCGTGCGTTTTTCATGGCGGTGGGCGTGTGACTCACGTGCATGGCTTTCGGCCGGCGCGTGTTCAGGTGTAGATCCGCTGGCATTCTGTACAGGGTGCCGTGCCGCAGATCGCACGAAATGAGGCACTTCTGCCGGCTGTTCATCGAGGCCGGCTACGCTGAGCCGCCACGAACGAGAAGGATCGAACGATGAAATGGCTGAAGCGCGGGTTCCTGGGGCTCGCGATCGGGCTGCTGCTGGCGACGGCCCTGCTCGGGCTGTATGCCTGGCGCACGCTGCCGGAGCTCGACGGCGCGCAGAGCGTCGACGGGCTGCGCGGCGAGGTGCGCATCGAGCGCGACACGCAGGGCGTGCCGACCATCCACGCGGCGTCGCGCGAGGACGCGATGTTCGGCCTCGGCTTCGCCCATGCGCAGGACCGGCTGTGGCAGCTGGAGACGCACCGCCGCATCGGTGCCGGCCGGCTGGCCGAGGC
>NZ_JBFUGW010000126.1:0-18552 GCF_056402735.1 Rhizobacter sp. P3_C12 | reverse complement strand
GAAGAAGGCGGCACACGAGGCCGCAGTTCACCRGCACCGCTGACGCAGCGGCTGCTCGAATTGCGCAATGCCTGCGCGCTGTGCAGCGATGAAGCCCAGTTCATCGCGATGGCGCGGCGGCGGCTGCAACCGGTGCTGCCGCATGGCTCGCTGATCGCGGCCATCGTGYGCATCTCACCGGCGCATCTGCGCCTGGTTCATGCGATTGCGGTGGGCCACCCGGCCGATGTGCTGGCCCGGTTGCCGCGCGAGCTCGACCTGGCCGATCGGCCGGCGCTGAAGCGCTGGCTCGATTCGGGCGAGCCGCAGAGCCTGGCCTTGCCCGGCGATGCCGAGCGGATGTCGGCGCGCGAGCAGTGCGAGCTCGAAGCGCTGGGCCTGCGCCGGGTCGCGCTGCATGGCCGGATCGACCTCGGTGGCATCGTCGGCAGCTGCTTCAGCTTCGGCAACCTGGGCGATGCGGTGAGTCCGCCGCAGGCACTGGAGCTGCTGCGGCTGGTGATCCCGCCGCTGCACGAGGCCTTGATGCGCGTCTGGCGCCGCGAGCGCCCGATGCCGCGTTGATCAGCGAAGACGCTCCAGCGCATTCGCCAGCTGCTGCACCGTGCGGTCGACATGGGCCAGCTTGTCGAGCCCGAACAGCCCGATGCGCCAGCTGCGGAAATCCGCCGGTTCGTCGCACTGAAGCGGCACGCCGGCGGCCGTCTGCAGCCCGAGCCCGGCGAACTTGCGGGCCGACTGGATCTCGGGGTCGTCGGTGAAGCTGACCACGACGCCGGGTGCCTCGAAGCCGGCCGCGGCGACGCTCTTGAAGCCCTTCTGCGCCAGCAGCGTGCGCACCTTGGTGCCCAGCTGCTGCTGGGCGCCGCGCGCGGTCTCGAAGCCGAAGCGCTCGGTCTCCTGCATGACCTCCCAGGTCTTCGTCAGCGCATCGGTGGGCATCGTGGTGTGGTAGCCGAACGCGCCGGCCTCGTAGGTCTCGGCGATCTGCAGCCACTTGCGCAGGTCGCAGGCGAAGCTGGTGCTCTGCGTCTTCGCCATGCGGTCGCGCGCCGCGGCGCTCAGCATCACGAAGGCGCTGCCCGGCGAGCCGCTCCAGCCCTTCTGCGGCGCGCTGATCAGGATGTCGACGCCGGTGGCCTGCATGTCGACCCACATCGCGCCCGACGCGATGCAGTCCAGCACGAACAGGCCGCCGGCCGCATGCACCGCATCGGCCACCGCCTTCAGGTAGTTGTCGGGCAGGATCATCCCGGAGGCGGTCTCGACGTGCGCCGCGAACACCAGCGCCGGCGACTCGCGGCGGATCGTCTGCACCACCTCGTCGATCGGCGCTGGCGCATACGGCGCCTGGTAGCCCGAACCGGTGGGCCGCGCCTTCAGCACCGTGGCCGCCGACGGGATCGAGCCCATCTCGAAGATCTGCGTCCAGCGGTAGCTGAACCAGCCGTTGCGGATCACCAGCACGCGCTGGCCGGTCGCGAACTGCCGGGCCACCGCCTCCATGCCGAAACTGCCGCTGCCCGGCATCACGATCGCGGTCGGTGCGTGGTAGGTGCGCTTCAGCGTGTCGGTGATGCCACGCAGCACGCCCTGGAACTTCTTCGACATGTGGTTCAGCGCGCGGTCGGTGTAGACCACCGAGAACTCGAGCAGGCCGTCGGGATCGACCTGGGGCAGCAGTCCGGGCATGGGTGTCTCCGTCAAGGTGTTGTGGGGCGCAGCGTAGCACCGGTCGGTTCCCTGCCATCATCGTGCGCATGCGATTCGATTTCAGCCTGTGTTGCGCCGCCGCCGTGCTGCTGGCGGCCTGTGACCCTCATCTTGTCCGTCCACCCGCCGCTGCGCCCGTCGTGCTGCTCGGCGAGGTGCACGACAACGCCGCGCAGCACGCGCTGCGGCTCGCCGAGTTCAAGCAGTTGCTCGACGGCGGCGCGCGCCCGGCGCTGCTGATGGAGCAGTTCGACCGCGACCGCCAGCCCGAGATCGACCGGCTGCGCGCCGCCTCGCCRCCGCCGACGGCCGCGGCCCTGGTCGCCGCGGTGRCCGGCGGCGACTCCGGCTGGAACTGGCGTTTCTACACGCCCTTCGTGCAGCTGGCGCTCGACCACGGCCTGCCGATCGTCGCGGTCAACGTGTCGCGCGCCGAGAGCCGCCAGGTGATCAGCAAGGGCCTGGCCGGCACCGGCTTCTCGGCCGACGTGCCGGAGGCGATCTGGTCGGCCCAGGCCGGCGACATCGAGGCGAGCCACTGCGGGATGATCGACGCCGCCACCGCCCGCCGCATGGCCGGCGCGCAGGTCGCGCGCGACCAGTTCATGGCGCGCATGGTCGAGGCTCATGCCGACCGCGGCGTGGTGCTRCTGGCCGGCAACGGCCACGTGCGGCGCGATGTCGGCGTGCCGCGCTGGCTGGCCGACGGCACGCGCGCGCGCAGCCGCAGCATCGGCTACCTGGAGGACACCGACGTGCCGCCGCCGGGGGCGTACGACCGGGTCGTCGTGACGGCGCCGCAATCGCGCGAGGACCCGTGCAAGGCGATGCGCGCTCCCCGTTCGCCCTGACCTGTCGAAGGGTCCGATCATCCTGAGCTTGTCGAAGGACCTGAGCCTGCCGAAGGGCCTGCTCGCACGGCACCAGGCTTCGACAAGCTCAGCCCGAACGGAGCTGCTCAGCTCCACGTCTCCTGCACCGCCGCGCGCACCGCCACCGTGGCCGGCGACAGCCGGCTCTCCGGCGGCGACGCGAAGCAGATCCAGGTGTGCGCCCGCCAGTGCTTCCAGATGCGCAGCTCGCCCTGGCGTTCGGCCTGCTCGGCCTGGTCCAGCCGCACGACGCCGACGCCCATGCCGCTGGCCACCATGCTGCGCACCACGCCCTCGGTGCTGGCCGACGCGCCCGCCTGGTACTCGCGGCCGCCGGCGGCGAACAGCGCATCGATGTGGGTGCGCAGCACGCAGCCGTCCGGCGTGCCGATCCACGGCTGCGTCATCAGGTCGGCCAGCGACGGCTCCGGATGGGCCGCCGCAAAGGCCGGCGGCAGCGCCACCACCAGGTCGACCGTCGAGAGCCGCTGCACCTGCACGCCGGGCACCTCTTGGTGGTCGGTCATCACATAGGCGCAGTCGAGTTCGCCGCGCTGCAGTGCCAGCAGCATCTCCGACGACAGCCCCTGCTGCAGCTGCAGCGTGACCTGCGGGTTGCGCTGCGCAAGCCGCAGCAGCGCATCGCCCAGGCGCAGCGCGATCGGGTCGCTGACGGTGCCGAAGCGCACCACGCCCTGGGCCGCGCCGCGCAGCTGCGCCGCGGCCGAGCGCATCCGCCCGGCCGAGGCCAGCGTGCGCTCGGCATCGTCGAGCAGCCGGCGGCCCTCTTCGGTCAGGCCCATGCCGCGCGGCGTGCGGTCGAACAGGCGCACACCGAGTTCGTCCTCCAGCGCCTTGATCTGCGCGCTGACGGCCGGCGGGCTCGTGAACACGCGCTCGGCGGCGCGCGTCAGGTTGCCCTCCTGCGCGACCGCGACGAAGGTCTTCAGTTGATACAGCTCCATGGCAGCGGATTGTGGCCAGCGTCCGTGCGGCTGTCAGTTCGCATTTCCTGAGGCCCTGCTCCGAATTGGCGAATGGCCTTGCAGGGCCCGGCTGCCGAGACTGGCGACATCGCATTCGATCTGCCGGAGCCCGCCATGACCTTCTCACGTTCGCCTTCGATTGGCATGGCCGGGCTGCTGCTCGCCACCACGGCCTGGGGCAGCCTGTTCCTCGCCAGCAAGCCGGTGCTGCCGCACGTCGACCCGGTGTGGTTCACGCTGCTGCGCTACAGCATCGCGACGCTCGGCTTCATGCTGGTGCTGCGGCTGCGCGGACCGATTCCGTGGGGCGCGCTGCGCCAGCATGGCCGCTGGCTGGCCGGGCTCGGCTTCATCGGCTATGGCGTGTTCAGCGCGATGGTGCTGGTGGGCCTCGCGCATTCGGTGCCGTCGCACGGCGCGGTGATCATGGCGACGATGCCGATCACGACGCAGCTGGTGCGCTGGGCGCTCGACGGCCAGCGGCCGAGCCGCAGCGCGATCGCCAGCACGCTGCTGGCCCTCATCGGCGTGGCGATGGTGTCGGGCGCGCTGACGCAGGGCGCCCCCCGCGCGCAGGCCTCGACGCTGGTCGGCGACCTGACGGCACTGGCCGGCACGCTCGGCTGGATCGCCTACACGCGCGGTGCGGCGCGCCTGCCCGAGCTCGACGTGATCAGCTTCAGCGCGCTGAGCGCACTCGCTTCGTGGCCGCTGTTGTGCACCGCGACGCTGCTGCTCGCGGCATTCGGGCTCGCACCGGTCCCGAGCGCTGCGGCAGCCTGGAACGCCTGGCCGGCCCTCGTCTACATCGGCCTGGTGCCGACGGTGTTCGGGGTGCTGGCCTACAACTTCGGCGTCAGGCAGCTGGGCGTGGTGACCGGCACCGCGTTCCTGAACTTCGTTCCGGTCTCGGTGCTGCTGATCGGTGCCGCGATGGGCTCACGCCCGGCCGCGCATGAGCTGGCCGGGGTGATGCTGGTGGTCTCGGGCTTGCTGGTGCACACGCTGTCGCAGCGTGTGCAGGCCGCTCAGCGGCCGGTGCCGGCCGGCGACATCGACAGGAAGGCGCTGGTGTGCAGGTCGCCCCGGCCGCAACGGCTGTTGTCGATGGCGCGCATGCGGCGCTCGAGTTCGTAGATGTCGGTCGATTCGGCCAGCCAGGCCTCGTCGTAGCCGCCGCGCGGCTGGGTTCCACCGGCAAATGCGTTGCGCATCGCGCTGGAAATGGCATTGATGAAGTTCATGTTCTATCTCGGTCCGTCTTGTGGTCGGTTTTTTCTCAGTCAGTGCACCCGTCGTGCGGGTTAACACCTAGGTGTCAGTGTAAACCCTGATGTGTGTACCGTCTGTGACGGAACCCGCCGACCCCTCGGTTTCAGGGGCCTCGCTGCCCTCCCAGCAACGGAAACGCCACACCACCCGCCTGTGCACCCCGCCTGCGCAGCTGCTGCAGCCGGCGCGCCATGCCATCGATCTCGATCGTCTGGCCGGCGATGATCTCCTCGGCCAGTTGCCGGGTCGCCGGGTCGCGGCCGTGCTGCAACACCAGCCGGGCCATGTCGACTGCACCGGCGTGGTGCGGAATCATCATCGCGAGGAAGTCGACGTCGGCATCGCCGGTGTAGCCCGGGCCGTGCATGTCGCTCATCATCCGCGCCATCGATTCGTCCATGTCCTCCTCGAAGTTCATGCCGTCTGCCCCTTCTCGCCGACGCGCACGTAGACGAGGTTGATGCTCTTCTTGTTGCGCAGCGCACCCGACGGCAGCGCCAGGCTGCCCAGCGGGATCTGCGCGAGGAACACCGGCGCGAACGGGTCGCTCACGTCGAAGGCGCTGCACACCGTCTGGCCGGCGCCCGGGGTCTCGGGCAGCTCGTCCTGCTCATGGGCCACGTAGAGCAGCGTGTTCTCCGGGTTGGTCCACAGCCCGTGCGCCTCGCGGCCGTGCGAGAAGAAGCTGCCGACCATGCGGCGCTGCCCCGCCGGCGCGACGCGGTCGACGATCGCGATGCGGCTCGAGGCGATGCCCTGCGGCCCGCCGTCATCGACCCGCGCGAGGCTGGCGTACACGACGCTGCCGCGCGCATTGCGCACGAACTCGACGTGGTTGGGCCGCGCGTTCGGGCCGAGCGGCACGTGGTCGAGCTTGTCGAAGGCGCCGTGCGCCGAGCGGCACGAGATCGCATCGGCCAGCTTGTGCGAGAGCCACAGCTCGTTGCCGTCGGCGGTCGTCTTGATGAAGGGCGTGAAGCCGAACGGGTCCTGCGCGGCGATATCGAGCGTCGCGACGCGCTGCGGCCGCGAATGGCCCGACGCATCGGGGTTGACGCGGAACACGTCCAGCTGCGGCGTCTTCTGGCTCGCGACGAAGGCCCATTGCCCGTCGATCGAGAACCAGGCCTGCGACGGGCCGTTCAGCGTCGGCAGCAGGCTGCGCAGTGCCGGCACGCTGCCGCCTTCGAGCTGGCGGCGCGCGAGCTCGACGTCGAGGATCGCGATGCGGTTCTCGCCGCGCAGCGTGACCCACAGCTCGCGGCCGTTGCGCGTGAAGCTCGGCTCGTGCGGCTCGCGCCCCAGCAGCAGGCCGCCGGACACGCGCTCGGCATTCGTCGACGGGCCGGCCGCCGGGTTCGGCAAGTTGCCGATGACGCGGCGCTGCGCCGCATCGATCAGGTACACGTTGCTGGAGCCGCGCCCGGTCGTCGCGAGCAGGCGGCCATCCGGCGACGGCACGGCGCCATGGGCGTCGATGCAGCCGTGGTACAGCGGCTTGTGGATCATCGCCGCATGCGTCGGCGCGACGCCGGCGGTGACGAAGCGGAACGGCGGACGCGGGTCCTCGTCGAAGCTCGTCAGGTTGATCGTCGACTCGACGGTGTTGCTGCGCGGGTCGATCACGACCAGCGTGTTCGAGTCCTCGTTGGTGATGAAGACGCGGTCGCGCGGGTCGACGCCGAGGGGTGTCGTCGGTGACGCGATGCCTTGCACCATCGCGGGCCAGGCGGCCGATGCCGAGCCGGCTGCGGCCAGCTTCAGGAGGTCTCTGCGTTGCATGGGAATGTGTGAGTGAAGGGACAGGGATGGAACAGGTGAAGGGAGGGAGGAAGCGGGTTCAACCCGGCGCCAGCTGCCGGTGCACCTCCTGCGCGACGCGCAGCAGGTCCTGCCGGTCGGCGCCACCGGAGATCGCGTAGCCGACCTGCCGGTCGACCCAGTAGAAGACGTTGACCGGCCCGTCCCGGCCGAAGCGGAACGCCGTCGTGGCGCCACCGGGTGCCTCGCGCGTCACGTACAGCGTCATGCGCTGGCCGATCGCGTCGTGGTACATGAACTGCGCGACCGGGCCGCTGTCGCCCGGCAGCAGCCGGCCGCCGATCAGCTCGTAGCCGACCGCCTTCAGCAGCGGTGGCCGCACCTGCGTGCCCAGGCGCTTCGACAGCCATGCCACCAGCGCCTGCTCCTCGTCGGCGCCGACCTCCACCGGCCGGCGGATGTCGGGGCTGTAGACGACATGCGCCACCGCGGCGCGGCGCGCGAAGCCGCTCAGGTCGTCGCCGGTCGAGGCCGAGCGCGCCCCGTCGACGAAGGCGGCGCGCACCCGCGCGTCGTCGATCGTGCCGCGCGCCCACCAGGTGGAGGCCGCACTCAGCAGCGCGATCGACAGGCCGGCCGCGAGGCTGCGCCACGGCCAGCGAGGCGCGGGCAAACGCCACTGCACCGGCTCATGCAGCACCGGATCGAGCAGGCGGTGCAGCGCCTCGTTCTGCTGCCGCCAGGCCTGCACGCGGGCCTGTTCGTCCGGGCGCGCAGCGAGATGCCGCAGCACCTCGGCATCGCGCGCCGGATCGAGCTGGCGGTCGACATGCGCATGCAGGTCGGCTTCGGTGACGGGGAGAGGCGGCCGGGGGCCGTTCGCGTGGAGATCTTGCGTCATCATTTCACCCGCTGGATCCTGGGTTGCACGTGGCCGCCCTGCAGTTCGGCACGCAGCCGTTCGCGGGCCCGCGACAGGCGCGACATCACGGTGCCGATCGGCACACCGACGATGCGCGCGACATCCTGGTAGCTCATCTCCTCGACGCCGACGAGCAGCAGCACCTCGCGCTGCTCGGCGGGCAAGCGTGCCAGCACGCGCTCCAGGTCGCGCAGCTCGAGGCCGTCGGTCTGCGTCGGCCGGTCGGGTGGCTCGGGCGGCTCGGCGTCGACCGCTTCCTCCGGATGGCTGCGCAGCGTGCGCACCCGGTCGATGAACAGGTTGTGCATGATCCCGAACATCCACGCCCGCAGCTCGCCGCGCCGCTGCCACAACCCGAACCGGCTGCAGGCGCGCTCCAGCGTGTCCTGCACCAGCTCGTCGGCGCGATCGCGGTCGCCGGTGAGCCCGCGGGCATAGCGCCGCAGGTGCGGGATGCCGGCGACGATCTGGGATTCATCCTCTGAGCGCATGAAGAAGTTCGAGGTAGCGACATCTGCACAGACGGGCGACGATCCCGGTTTATTCCGCAGGGCCGCGAAAATGAACCGGATGAAGACCCCACCCCGCCGCTGGATCGCCGGCACGCTGATGCTGTTCGCCGCGGCGAGCGCCAACGCCCAGGCGCCCGAACGCTACCGAGGGCTGTGCGACGCGTCGGCCGCCATCGCGCTCGACGCCCGGCACTTCGTGGTCGCCGACGACGAGCACAACAGCTTGCAGGTCTTCCGCCGCGATGCGCCGGATGCGGTCGGGCGGGTCGATCTCGACAGCTTCCTCGGCACCGGGGCCGGCCGCGAATCCGACATCGAGGGCGCGGCCGAGACCGGCGGCGTCATCTACTGGATCGCCTCGCACGGCCGCAACAGCGGCGGCAAGAAGCGCGACGAGCGGCACCGGCTGTTCGCGACCGAGCGCGTGCCCGGCGCCGCGCCGCCCACGCTGCGCCCGCTCGGCACGCCGTACACGCGGCTGCTCGACGACCTGCTCGACGCACCACAGCTGAAGGGCTACCACCTGAAGGACGCCTCGAAGCGGGCGCCCGAGGCACCGGGCGGGCTCAACATCGAGGGCCTGGCGGCCACACCCGGCGGTGCGCTGCTGGTGGGGCTGCGCAACCCGCTGCCGCGCGGGCGGGCGCTCGTCGTGACGATCGCGAATCCGGCGCAGGTCGTGCGCGGCCAGCACGCGCAGATCGGCAGCGTGTTCGAACTGCCGCTCGACGGCCGCGGCATCCGCAGCCTCGAGCGCGTCGGCAACGGCTACCTCGTCGTCGCCGGGCCGCCGGCCGATGAAGGCAGCTTCGCGCTGTACCGCTGGTCGGGCCGCGCCGGCGAGGCGCCGGTGCCGGTGTCATCGGTCGCGCTCGGCAGCCTGCGGCCCGAAGCGCTGTTCGAGTGGCCGGGGACGGGCGAGGTGCAGGTGCTGAGCGACGACGGCGGCATCCGCATCGCCGGCACCGAGTGCAAGACGCTGCCGCCGGCGCAGCGCGCGTTCCGCAGCCTCGTCGTCAGGCCCTGAACCTCAGAGGGCCCGCGTCACCGCCCACACGCCCTGCACCACCTGCGCCATGCGGCGGTAGTCCAGCTTCTCCCAGCTGTCGCCCGCCTCGTGGTAGTGGCGATTGCGCAGGAAGGCGGTGTCGGTGACCATCAGCGCCGGCATGCCGAGCGCCCAGTAGCTCAGGTGGTCGGAGAAGTCGATGCCCTGCAGCGCCGTCGGCGCATTGATCGATTGCACGCGCAGCGCGCTCGCGCCGGCCACCGCGGCCTTCACCTCGCGCGTGAGGCCGAAGCGTTCGAGCCGGCCGACCACCGCGATGAAGTCGCCGCGATCGCCGTACACCAGCGGCATGCCGGGCACCGGGTAGCGCTGCGAACCGGGCTCGTCGGAGAAGGTCCCGATCATCTCCAGCGCCAGCATCAGGCGCGGCTCGCGGCCGGCGGCGCGCAGCGACTGCGCGTGCACCGCGCTGCCCATGTCGGCACTGCGGAAGTACGGCGGCTCCTCGAGCGTGTAGGCGACGAGCTCGACCGGCCGCGGTGGCGGATCGCGCGCGAGCAGGCGCGCCAGTTCGAGCAGGCCCGCGACGCCGCTCGCGTTGTCGTCGGCGCCGGGCGTCGCGTCGCCCTCGCCACCGTCGTGCGAGTCGTAGTGCGTGCCGATCACGAGCGGTGCGCCGTCTGCCGGCCCGAAGCGCGCCACCAGGTTGCGGTGGCGGGCCTGGCCCACGGCGAACTCCTGCACGCGCACCACCGCACCGGACGCACGCAGCGCATCGGCCACGTAGTCCGCCGCCGCATCGAGCCGCCCGGACGGCCCCGCCGCGCGCGGGTGCAGGTCGACCGAGAGGCGGCGCACATGCGCCTTCAGCCGTTCGGCGTCGACCTCGGGGGCATGCGTCACCACAGGCATCACGCCAGGCTGCGTGACGGCGAACCATGCTGCGGCCAGTGCCGCGAGCACGCCGGCGAGAACGATCCAGAGCCCTCTCTTCATGCGCGATCCTTCGAAATCGGAAGCTCGCCATCGTGCCGACGGCAACGCATGTCGTGGCCCGGCATCCGACGACCGACCGATTCGGGGCCGCGACCTCAGGCCGGCGCGTCCCGACCGCCGGCCGCGCGCCGGAACCGCCCCGGCGTGATCCCCGCATGCCGCGTGAACGCGCGGTTGAAGGCCGCCTCCGAGCGGTACCCGACCGCCTCGCCGACCGCAGCGCTGTCCTGCCCGCCCTGCGCCAGCAGGCGCGACGCGAGTTCCATGCGCAGCGTCGTCAGCAGCTCGATCGGCCCGCAGCCGGCGGCCTGCTGGAACTGCCGCGCGAACGTCGCCCGCGACAGGTGGCAGCGGCTCGCCAGCTCGTCCACCGTCCACGCCTGCTGCGGTTCGGCCAGCATCGCCTGCAGCGCCGGCGCCAGGCGCTCGCGCGCCATCAGGCCCAGCACGCCGCGCTGCTGCGGCTGCTGCGCGAGGTGCGCGCGCAACGCCAGCGTGAACAGYGTGCCGCACAACCCGGCGACGATCGCCGCCGCGCCCGGCTGCTGTGCCTCGATCTCGTGCGCCATCATGCCGACCAGCCCGCGCAGCCAGGCCGCACCGGGTGTCGCGTCGAAGGGCACGACGATGTGCCCGGGCAGCGCATCGAGCACGCTGCTGCGCCGCCGCCCCGCGAACTCGAACTCGCCGCACAGCAGGTCGAGTGCCACGGCGTCCGGCTGCGCGAGGTTGGTCTTCAGCGGCAGCACCGGTCCGTCGACCTGCCGGATCGCCGGCCCGCGCCGCGCCGTGACGCCGCGCACCACGTGCGCATCGCCGTGCGGCAGCACCAGCAGGCTGCCCTGGCGCAGCGGGATCGCGCGCCGCTGCGCCGGCAGCCACACCTCGCACTCGCCGGCCAGCGCCACGTGGAACGGTGCCCGCCACGGCCCGACCGCCGTGTGCGGCACCGAGAAGCCGGGGCCGAACAGACAGCGCAGGTCCATGCGACCGCGCAGGTCGAGCGTCGCCACCAACTGGCTCAGCGCATCCATCGGCAACACCTCCGTTCGAGACGATGGAGCAATTATCCGAGACCGGCCGGCATTCAACATCGCAGCACGCCCGCCTACAGTGGCCGCATCCGACCTCGCGTCGCCGCCGGATCCCCGCCATGAACCTGCCAACCCGCTTCCGCCTTCCCGCAATCCCCGTCTCGTTCTTCAGCATCGCCGTCGGGCTGCTCGCGCTCGGCAATGCGTGGCGCGCCGCAGTGCGGCTGTGGGCCCTGCCGGCCTGGGCGGCGTCGGCGGTCAGCGCCACCGGCCTCGTGGTGTGGGGCGTGCTGCTGGTCTTGTATGCGCTGACGTGGCTGCGGCACGGCGCGCAGGCGCGTGCCGAACTGCAGCACCCGCTGCAATCGTCGTTCGTCGCGCTGGTGCCGGTGTCCAGCCTGCTCGCCGCGGTGGCCCTGCAGCCGCTGGCGCCTGCGCTGGGCTTCGCGGTGTTCATCGTCGCGCTGCTCGCCTCGCTCGGCATCGGCGCCTGGCTGTTCGGCCGCATCTGGCAGGGCGGGCTGACGCCCGAGCTCGTCACGCCGGCGGTCTACCTGCCGGCGGTCGCGCAGAACTTCGTCGCCGCGCTCGCGGCTGCGGTGTTCGGCTGGCCGCAGGTGGGCCTGTGGTTCTTCGGCGCCGGGCTGCTGTCGTGGCTCGCGATCGAGTCGGCGATCCTGAACCGCCTTGGCACCCGCGGGGCGCTGCCAACCGCGATGCGGCCGCTGCTCGGCATCCAGCTGGCGCCGCCGGTGGTTGGCGGCGTCGCGTGGATGGCGCTTGGCCAGCCGGGGTCCGATGCATCGTCCGACCTGTTCGCACAGGCGCTGCTCGGCTACGGCCTGTACCAGGCGCTGCTGCTCGCCCGGCTGCTGCCGTGGATCCGCGCGCAGGGCTTCACGCCGTCGTACTGGGGCTTCAGCTTCGGCGTCGCCGCCCTGCCGACGCTCGCGATGCGCCTGGCCGCGCACGGCGGAGACGGCGCGGTGCAATGGCTGGCGCCGATCGCGTTCGCAGCGGCCAATGTGATCGTCGTCGCACTGGTGATCGGCACGCTGCGCCTGTGGATCGGCGGCCGGCTGCTGCCTGCCGCGGCGGCACCGGCATCGAGCCCTGCACCGGCTGTCTGACAGGCTCGCCAGGATCCCTCGAACTTGGGGGGTCCGCGCCGCGGCGGTGCGCCGGGTGACTTTGGTCGAACGCCACGGCGCGACCCGGCCGCAATAATGGCCCGATGCCTGCACGACGAGACAAACCCCGCCCGCCGCGACGGTCGACTGCCGCCCACCGGGCCGGCATCGGCCTGCTGGTGCTGGCAGGTGTGTTCGCCGGTTGCGGGCCGGCCCAATCCAACGAAGGCGGCAACGGCATGATCTTCGGCCTGTTCAAGAGCAAGCTGACGTCGACCGTCAGCCCGCAGCTGGGCGCTTCGCTGGTGCGCGAATCCGCCTGGCCCGCCTCGCTGCCGGCGCCGCCGGCGGCGGCGTATCCGCAAGTTCGCAACGTCAGCATCGACGGCGGCCTGCCGCCGGCCGGCACGCTCGCGGCCGCGCGCGCGGAGCATCCGCCGGCCGAGGCTTTCGTGATCGACGTCGCCGCGGGCCAGCCGGGTCTCGCCGTCGTCAACACCTACGAGCCGGAGCGCCGCACGCAGCTGTGGCAGCTCGATGCCCGCGATGCCCGCCGCTTCGACAAGCAGCGCACCGCCACGTTCGATCCGGCGCAGGCCAAGTGGCTGATGTACAGCGCCGAGGCGGTGCTCGCGCTGCCGGGCCGGCAGGTGCTGATCCAGCTGAAGTACCACCGCCCGCAGGCCACCGACGGCCTGTTCGTCTACGACACCGAGGCCGACCGCGTGCGCAGCTTCGGCAACGTCGAGCCCGACTGGTCGCGCGGCCTGCCCTTCCGGTTCGTCGACAGCCTGCAGCTGCGCCCCGACGCGCTGCTGGTGCGCTACCAGACCGAGAAGGAACGGCTCGGCCCGCAGCGCTACGTGAACCACTACGAGCACCTGGTGCTGTTCTCGCCGCGCCACCGCGACGGCCTGGAGCTCGTGAAGCTCGGCCTCGACGACGGCAGCGTGCGGCGCTGGGGCCTCTCCGGCAGCAAGCTCTGGTTGCAGACCGCCGACGACCGGGCCTCGCCGCCGCGCGAAGCCATCTGGTCGCTCGACCTCGCCCGCGCGCTCTGACGCACCCCTGACACGCACCACCGCATCGGACCCCCATGTCGACACCGATCAATGAATACCTGACGCCGCAAGAGGCCTCGTACATCGCGCACAACGCGTACTTCACGCTGAAGGACTGGATCAGCGGCCAGCCGACCATCGGCATGGAGACGCGCGCCAACGTGCGCAAGATGGTCACCGGCGACGGGCTTGGTGCCGCAGCCCAGGGCGGCGGCGCCAACACCTCGTTGAAGCCCACCGAGCTCGGCGGCGCCCACCTCGACCGGGTGTTCGCCGGCTCCACCGCGGGCGTCACCACCGGCTTCGGCTACGTGCTGAGCTTCAACCGCGCCGGCAGCAAGCAGGTCGTCATCGCGACGCGCGGCACCCGCGCCGAGCACTCCAAGGCCGACCTGCTGACCGACCTGCGCGCGTCGATGACCGGCTTCGGCGACTTCGGCCTGGTGCACCAGGGCTTTCGCAACACCTTCGACAGCGTGAAGATCGGCCTGAGCCGCGACGACCGGCGGATCATGGATGCCGACGTGGTGCACTGCGTGGGCCACAGCCTGGGCGGCGCGGTCGCGACGCTGGTGGCGGCGCATTTCTCGTCGCGCGGCAAGGCGGTGAAGCTCTACACCTTCGGCTGCCCGCGCGTCGGCGCACTCGGTGCGCAGAGCGCGATGGAGCAATCGCTCGGCAAGCACAACATCTTCCGCGTCTCGCACGACCTCGACCCGGTGACGATGGTCGGCCCCTACCCCTACGGTCACCTGAACGGCCAGCCGGACGATGCGAACAACATGATGCTGGTGTCGCCCACCGGCCAGCTGCTCAGCGTGGCCAACCACGACATGACCGAGTACGTGCGCAGCGTCGGYGGCACCGAGATGAACTGGCAGGCGGTGCGCGGCCTGGGCGGTGCGGTCGAGCGCGACAACGCGGTGCTCGCGCGCTGGCTGCTGCGCAGCTCCGACAACCCCGGCTGGCTCACGCAGCGCGCCGCGCAGGGCCTGAGCTACCTGATGAAGGCCTTCTCGCACCTGCTGAAGCAGCTCGGCTTCGTGACGATCGCCGGGCTGACCGGCATCGACCTGTTCTGCGTGGTGCTGGCCTCCAACATGACGAAGATCGCCGAGATGAACTCGCAGCTGATGGACTGCATCCTGCAGGCCGCCCGCTGGGCGCGGGTGGTGGTGTCGAACGCGGCGCAGCTCACCGCGACCGTGATCCGCGCGATCCTGAACGCGATGTTCAGCGTGCTGCGGCCGATCGCGGTGAACGCGCTGCAGAGCGTCGGCCGCGGCACGCCGCTGCCGCTGCTGATCGGCGGCGCCACCGCGCTGGCCGGTGCGCTGATCGGTTGACGCGATGGACCGCGACGCCTTCGAGCACCTGTACCTGCACGCCCACACGCTGGCCGAGTTCGGCTTCATGCGCGCGATGGCGGGGCTGGCGAGCAGCGACGTGCCGGCGCTCGCGCCGGAGCAGTTCGCCGCGAATGCGGCCGCTGCGGACCAGATGCTGAAGCTCGATGAGGCGAGCTTCGACTGGTCGGCGCTCGACGGCGTGGCGGGCTTCGGTGCCGGGCCCGCTGCCGACGAGAACCCGGTGGCCGGCTACGACGGTCCGACCTTCTCCGAGGCGCTGGCGATGGACGACGAGGTGGGCGGCGATGCGCTGCCCGAGCTGGCGAACTACCTCGAACGCGCGCAGGCGGCGCGGGCCCTGCTGCAGGGGCGCATCGCGCACTCCTGGGCCACGGTGGACCGGCAGGCGCTGGAGGATGCGGTCGCCGGGCTGCCCGGCGATCTCGCGCCCCTCACCGGGCCGTTGAAGCTCGAGGATTTCGAGCGCTGGCTGGCGTTCTACGAGCAACGGCACGCCGCGCTGGACGCGCTGGTGACGCAGATCCGGCGGCTCGAGCCGTTCTGACCACGCGTCAGTACATGTCCCCGCCGCCGCCGCGGTCGCTGCCGGGCGCGAGGTTCTCGAACTTCGTCAGCGGCTTCAGGAACGCGAGCCGCACCGTGCCGGTCGGGCCGTTCCGCTGCTTGCCGATGATGATCTCGGCGACACCGGGGTCCTTGCTCTCGTCCTTGGTGTAGTAGTCGTCGCGGTAGATGAACATGATGACGTCTGCATCCTGCTCGATCGCGCCCGAATTGTGGGTGACGATGCCGTCGGCCAGCCAGCAGGCCGGGCCGGGCACGGTCAGGTCGAAGCACTCGGCCTCGCCCGCCGGCTCGATGGACACCACCTGGTCCCAGAACAGATCGGACTCCGCCCATTGCAGCAGCCTGGCACTGCCGAGGCGGTGCGCATAGTCGGCCAGCACCGCGCGCGACGGCGCGAACTGGAAGTGCGAACTGCCCCCGTACGAGGTGCCGCGCGCTGCAGCCATCGCACGATGGCTGATGCCCTGTTCCTGCATCAGCCCACGCACCTCATCGAACAGTGCCTGCGGCAGCGTGTCGACGTTCGGATTGGCGACCTGCGACGACAAGCGCTCGCGCAGCGCATCGGCGGGCGCGCAGCGCGGGCCGAACGCCCCGACCTGCGTGAGGAAGCGCAATTGCTGTTCCGCGCCGCTCACGTCGACATTCCACAGCGGCCGAGCACCGACTTGCAGGATGCGCCGCAGGCGCGCGACGATGCCGAAGCGCATCAACAACGAAGCGACGTCACGCGCCAACCTCTCGCTGCAGGTCGCGAAATAGACCCGCGCCGAGCCCTTGCTGCCCAGCGGGCGCACATGGATGCAGCCGTCGGTGGCCCACAGGTGGCGCAGGAACAGCGCGACCTGCTCGTTGCCGAGTGCGAACACCGGTTGCGGGACGTGCTTCTCGTGCGAGCGCTGCCCGAACACGCCCAGGCCCTTGAGCCACGCCCCCACGCCCGCGGGATGCCAGCGGTTGCCGTTGCCGGCGATCACGAGCTGGTGCCATTGGCCGCGTCCCACGTGACGGCTGACGGTCGAGCCGATCGCCTGCGCCGCCTCGGTGACGGCCGCGCTGTTCTCCTCGGACGCCGTCGTGTAGCGCATCGGCTGGCCGCTCAGGTAGCTGCCATCGCCGATCAGGTGTGCCAGCAGCACGAGCTCGGCCTCGGCCCAGCGGCCGTGCTGCGAAGGCTCGGGAATCGCGCGCGACAGCGCCATGCGCTCGCCGGGCGTGATGTCGCCCAGCTCCTTCCAGCCCTGAGCCGTCAGCATGCGGTGCTTCGCCGTCGCGACGATCGAGCGGCCACTGGCCAGCGACAGCGTGAAGACCGGCTTGACGCCCACCGACCAGACCTTGTCGCTGTGCGCGCGCACGACCTTCTGCGCCTCGCTGACGGCCAGCACCTCGGGGGTCTGGCCGACCAGTTCGCGGATCGGCCGGCGCTCGCCATTCGCCAGGCAGACCAGCGTGTCGCCGACCACGCACTCGCGCAGGTCGCTCATCATCGGCCGCTTGTCGGTGCGTGTCTCGACGCTTCGGTTCAGCTGCGACAGCGCGATCACCGGGCACTTCAGTTCCTTGGCCAGCGACTTCAGGCCGCGCGAGATCTCGCCGATCACGGTGGCGCGGTTTTCCTCGCTGCCGCCGCCGCTGCCGCTCATCAGCTGCAGGTAGTCGACGACGATCAGGCCGAGCTGCCCGCACTGCCGCGCCTGGCGGCGCGCACGGGCGCGCAGCTCGCTCGGCGACAGCGCCGAGCCTTCGTCGATGAAGACCGCTGCCTTGCCGAGCTTCTCGACCGCCTCGGACAGCCGGCCCCATTCGTCGTCGCGCAGCTTGCCGGTGCGCAGGTTGCTCTGGTCGATGCGGCCGAGCGAGCCGACCATCCGCAACGCGAGTTGCGCCGCGCCCATTTCCATCGAGAACACGACGACCGGCAGGCCCTCGTTCACCGCGACGTTCTCGGCGATGTTCAGCGCGAAGGCGGTGTTGTGCGTGACGACGTCTTCGTCGGTGATGTACAGCCGCTGCGGATGCGACACCGAGATGCACTGGCACGGCGCGCGGCGCGACGGCTCGATCGCGCTGAACGTCAGCCGCTTCTGGCGCTGCCAGCGCTCGGGCGCGCGGGCCTGCTTGTCCGACAGCAGGAACAGCGAGCGCGGTTCGGGGTGCGAGATGTGGCACACGTAGGCCGGCAGGCCCGGCACGCGCATCCCGGCGACATTGGTGAAACGAGGCGCCTTCTCGCTGATCGTGCACCAGCCGCCGAGCGAGCGGACCAGCGCAGCCACGTCGTCGGCCAGGCGGCGGCTCGAGGTGCTGAAGCGCACGCTGCCCCAGCGCTCGACCCAGCCATCGGTGTCGAGCAGGCCGCGCAACAGGTCGAGCCGGCGCTCGCGGCTGGCGGTGAGGTACGACTCGGGAATGAACTTGCGGTCGCTGGGCAGGCCCGACAGGCCGAGCGCTTCGAGCGCGGTGCGCAGCGGGCTGGGCTGTGAGCCCAGCAAGCCGGGCACGTGGCCGCGGTCGCAGCGCACGATGCGGTAGTCGCAGCGGCCAGCATGCGTGACTTCCATGCCGTCGCCGGCGCGCTCGGCGACGCGCTCGATCATTTCGGGTTCTGCCGTCGAGAAGCGGACCGAACCGGTGCCGGTCAGGCAGCCATCGCCTATCAGGGCGCCGAGCAGCCACGGGTCGACCGGCAATGCGTCGATGTGACCGAAATCCCCGGTCGCGCAATCGATCCAGAGACGACCCTGGTAGCGCGGCTTCTGCAACATCACCCGCAGCTCGGCGGTGCTCAACACGCGCGGCGCTTTCCAGCTGCGGAAATGCACCCGCCACAGGTGCTCGTCGCAGCATTCGGCCGAGCGACCATCGGAGAAGCGGATGCGCCAGACGTCCTTCTCGCCCTGCGGGTAGAGGCCGGTGACGATCGACGGCCGACCGTCGACCGATGCGACCGCATCGCCGACCTCGAGCTCGCCCATGCGCTTCCAGCCCGACAGCGTGCGCACCCGCGCATCCAGCGGCTGCGCCTTGCCCATCGAAGGCCGCGCCGCCAGCACGATCAGGTCGCCCGGCTGCAACCCGGCGGTCATGCGGTCCATGTCGAAGAAGCCCGTTCGCACGCCGGTCACTTCCTCGGCGCCGTTCTCGTGCAGCTCGTTGACGCGGTCGATCAGCTGCACCACCAGCGTGTCCATGCTGATGAAGCCCTGGCGCGAGCGTGAACCTTCTTCGCCGATCTTGAAGATCTTGCTCTCGGATTCGTCGAGGATCTGCGAGACCGGCCGGCCCTGCGGATTGAAGGCCGCGGTCGCGATCTCGTCGCTGGCCGCCACCAGCTTGCGCAGCAC